>CAZKUQ010000081.1:0-8407 GCA_964555965.1 uncultured Coxiellaceae bacterium | reverse complement strand
TAATAATTGAATTAAGTAAAAAAGATAAACACGATGCAGCGTGTCGAGAGCAATTAGCATACCTGATCAAACTGTTCGATCCAACCAGAGAACTGTCTGGGCTAGAAAAAGATGAACCTGCTGATATTGCTAGAATTAAATGGATGGCAAACGAAATTAATCGGGTTGCTCGTCAGCAAGCTATTCTTTACAAAGAAGCTGAGCAATATTTAAAAGAACCCATCAACAAAGAAAAATTAAAAGAGATACATGAAAAAATACAAAATTTAAAAGTCCTTTTTCCAGAAAAAATCAAAGAACGTTATTCATTTAAGGAAATATCATTAAATGAATTTATGAAAAAATATGAAAATGAGCATGCTGAATTATCAACATTAGCAAAAAAGCAAGATGCATTAATAGCACTTAATAAGGATATTCATGCTATTTTTAGTGATCCTAAATCTGGCTTGATTCAGCAGATAAAAGGCATAGGTCAAACAAAAATAGCGCCTGTCTTAACTAGTCTTTCAGACTCTTCTGGATATCAAGATGCCATAAAAAGATTGAACCAGTGCCTTGAATTTCTTAATGATAAGGTAAAGCCTGCTATTATCGAAGCTCCTAAAATGGCTGAAGCAAAGACATCCACCTTTGCAGCACAATCTGTTCTTGAGCAGCACCAAACTGAAGCATTAACAATCCTTGCTACTGTCATTAAAACAAAACACAATGAGCTAGTAACTTTAACTAGACAAAAATCTCCTAATATCGAAACACTTCGACAAACTGCTTATGACTTATTAAAATCTTTTAAAAAATATCAACTATTAGCAACCAGCTATTCTCGAAATTCGCAAGGAAAAGAAGTTGACGTCAGAAATGAAGCTAATTTTATTTTAAGCGACAAATGTCAGCAGCGATACGTACCAAATGAAGATACAGTAGGGAAAGATGTAGAAGAAATAATAAATACATTGTGCACTAAAGCAAATGACATTTACAAACAATCAGCAGATGCTAATCAAGCATCAGCAGATGCAACTGACTCACTTGCTAAATTAGTCGAGACTGGAAAAGAAATGTTAAAGCAAATGGAACAGTTAACGAAGGCAGAAACGATTACATTTCTGAAGAAAAGCTTTTTTGCCGCACAAACAACAGTACCAGCAACAGCTAACCAGCAATCACCCTCTAATTATAAACCACGACAACATCATTAATTGCAAGCAATTCAGCCGCGTTTTTTTCGAATCATTTTTTAACTTGTCATCCTGAAGCCGTTTTGTGGCCGAAGGATCTGCTAATGACCGCGATAATTTGATAGTGATCCTTCGCCCTTCGACAAGCTCAGGGCTCAGGATGTCACTCCGTATTCTGCGATCACGCCAACCCAAATAAATTACCAATGAGATTAATAAAGAAAAACACGATCGGCACCATGATGAATGAAAGCAACCCCGTGATCATCAGCAGGATTAAAATGAAAAATCCATAAGGTTCTAGCATACTCAACGAATAAGCTGTTCGTCGCGGCACAATACTCATTAAAAATCTGCCACCATCAAGCGGCGGTAATGGCAGTAAATTAAGCACCGCTAAAACAACATTAATCATAATGCCTGCACTGCCCATATAAACCAGAGGCGTGCCAAACCAATCATGACCGCTCACCTCTGCATACATACCAAGCCTTGCCATACCGCCCCAGAAAAGCGCCATCAACAAATTAGCAAGAGGGCCTGCAAGTGCAACAAAAGCCATATCACGACGTGGATTTCGCAAATTGCGTGCATCCACTGGCACAGGTTTTGCCCAGCCAAAAATAAAATTACTCACTAGCAACATTAATAACGGAACAATGATCGTACCTACTAAATCAACATGGTGTATTGGGTTGAGAGTTAACCGGCCAGACAACTTTGCTGTTTGATCGCCGAATAAAGATGCCACCCAGCCATGAGCCACCTCATGCAAGGTAATCGCAAAAATAATGGGGATAGCCCATACTGCAATTTTTTGTACTAGAGATAATTCCATCATGTTGCCAAGTATCGCTGATTCTAATTGGATACTCAAGATTGCTGCTGATGAATGTGGCGGATTACGCGCTTCGCGTTAATCCGCCCTACGAAGTATTTTTCATTACTTCCGATATGCCGTAAACGGCACCGGCGCATCAGTGCGCACATTCCAATTTCGACTTGGCACCAATTCCATGCGTGCATTTTCAAGCTGTTTGCGCATATTATTTTCGTTTGGCTTGAAAAATTGGCTAAGTTGCACGCTAGGACTTTGGTTTTTTTTCAGCGGTTTATAATAAGAATTTCGTGACATATTAAATATCATATCGATATCAAGAGTTGGCTTAACTGTGGGCTGTTCTGTACGCGCAAAAAAATGCAAGAGCTCTTCGATTCGATAAGCAGACATCAATAAGTCAAATCCGTCTTGATTAATCATTTTCGAAAGTTCACACATATTTTTCGGCGATACCATGTCTGAAAAATAAATATCAAAAATCTCATTAAAAAGTGTCGCATCTTTAAAACCACGCTGCTCGAGATACATACGCCCTGCAATTAAAAATAAAATTGCATCGCTTTTTTTATGCATATCAAATGCAAATAAAATATTATCTGAACTATCGGTTGATTTAACGATTATCTCGGGATCATAAATATCAAAATGTTTTACCACCGCTCGCAATCCTAGCGAAATATCCACACGACTCGCTAATGCTTTCATTTTCTGACAAAATTCGGGAAATTCTGTTGCAACTGTTTTTTCGTGACGACATTTTATTCCTAATTTATTTTCCAAGTCATCCCTATCTTCTTTTAACAATTTTAAATATTCATGCAAACTTGTCATCAATTTCACATCATCAAATAATAATTCTTTATGTAGAATAGGATAAATATCATGTGAATTAAGTTCATTAATGCTCGCACCATTTTTTTGAATATTTTCTAACACTGATTTAATTTGCTCATTGACAACGTTTAACCGCAATTCCATATCTCTTTTTAAAATATTCTTCCAACTTTCATCCATTTTTGGCTTAACATTGATATGATTGATTGGATATTCTATTAAAATCTTAATACCTGGATCATGTTTTTTTGCGCGGCGATACTCAATGTAATAACTCAGCCATGTCACTCGCTCAGATAAATCCTTATAGGAAGGATGATTAGGATCAAATTTGTCTTCCTGTTTTTGTTGATTAGATTCATTAATGACTGCTTGCTTTTTCATCCCTTCATAAATATAAATAAGATCATCTATTTCATCTAATGAAAGAGAATCATACCAATCTTTAAGTGTTGGGTATTTTACAACTGAATAAGCTGCATCAATATAATTTTCCAAAAATTCTCGCGTCGCTTTTTCAGCGGATGTGACCAATCTCACTTTGCCATGAGCATCAATATCAAAATTAAACAAACTATATTCATTATCTGATAAGGCAATCGCAGATCGTGCTTCGCGAATTTCATGTGTGTCTATTGTTTGCGACAAAGCATTGTAAACAGCCACACCCATTTCTGTTGTTGTGGCAACTGAAACTTTTTCTTTTACTCCCCAAATCACTTGCATAATTTCATCACGTGAATCAACTTTTAAAGCAAGCACACCTGGGTTCACAAATTTATCAGTAACCTCTGCGCCTTCTGGTAAAAATTTTTTTTGGTCAAAAATTTTGGTTGGTAAATTTCGAATTAAACCACCGTCTGTATATTTACAACCTTTGTATTCAACTAACTCGAACATCCAGGTTAATGAGGCAGAAATTCGGACCGCTAACCAAAGCGGCATATCAAGCTCTGTATCATGGCTGAATTCTTCTGATTCTGGTAATTTATAAGAGAGGTTTGTACCAGTGACATACAAATAACGTAAATTACTTTGCGGATTATTAGAATTTTCTTCGATAGCTTTCTTTAAATCTCCGAAAGTCGCATCCTTATTACCAAGTTTTTTTTCCACACATTTTTGCAGCCATTCACTAAGTTTTTTTCCCGTTGATAACCCAAGCCCTTTACTGCGCGATACAGAAAATAATTGGCGTAATCCTGCAATCCATGTTGGTGTATTTGGCCAAGAATTATTGCCCTCCATAAATTCTTCTAAGGGCATTGCATTTAATTCTTCGTAGGCTTCATCGTTGGTATATCCCAAAGCAAGGAACAAGGCAACAATCGCTCCAACGGAATTCCCCGCAACATACTTAATATCTTTCAATAAACCGTATTGACTGAATACATCAATCGCACCAACATAAGCAATACCACGTTGGCCGCCACCTTCTAATGCTAGACAATTAAATGGTTTTAATTCTTTTTGAACAAAAATTTCGTTAGTTTTCTGATCGACGATTGCATTTAATGGTTGGCTTCCTGGCATGACAATTCCTTGCTGTTCTTATAAATTATTTTTCTAACATTACACAGATTTTAGAAAATGCAAAGAGGAATTTTAAAACTGAGTCATCCCCACGAAAGTAGGGATCTATCAATAATATTCTTTAAGGAGATTCCCGCTTACGCGGGAATGACATGTTTCACACCAACGTTTTGGCCAATATTTTTTCCAAAATATGCAGTGGTGAACGAGATTCATCTTGCATCGCATGCACTGGCAAAGAAAAAGTCTGCTCCAACAGATATTGGCCCTTCATGGCTGCATGTGAAACATCATCTGTTTGCACAATCCAGGTTGTATTGGGTGCGAAACGTACTTCTTGTTGATCACAATTTTCTTGATACCAATTATCTGCTTTCATTTTGTCATGCATATGTAACATGTAGTGATCATAAGGTGTACGATAACTTTTGGTAATTTGCAAAAATCGCAACGCTGTTGCAAATCCTGGTAAGGGCTTTTTAATTTGCGGAATAAAACGATTGGCAACTTTTTCGAATGGTTCGCCAACACGCCATACACGATCTTCGTTATGTGGATTCACATTACAAAATACTCGCAAAATTCGTTTGCCTTGATTTGGCGCAGAAGGAAATGCATCGATATGTAATCGTTTATCATCTTTACGATAAGAAGATTTTCGATCAGATATTTGCATAGGACGAAAACTCGTGCGAGCCATTGTCAGTGATTTTGTATAACTTGGAAAATAATTTTTAATTAATGCAGAAGCACATTGTGCAAATCGTTCCATCATTATTTTTAATTGCTCATGTTCTTCATCTGTTAAATGCTGCACGCCCCATAATTTATTTTTCACAGAATGATAGCTAATATTTTTTGCTTTTGGATCGGCATATTCAGTTGTCAGAAATTTTTTTTCTTCTGCTGATAATTCAAATGCTAATTGCGGGAAAAAAAGGATATTGCCTGTTTCTAATGTTTGAATAGCATCTGTTTGTGTTACTTGTGATATGGATTCATGCCAATTGCTCGTCGAAAATTTTTTTATCATAAGGAGCTCTAAATTCACCATAAAAGTGATCACATTCTACTCTGAGCCGCATCATAATGACAATCCGTACTATAACTATTTGTTTATTATAATTAATTTTTAATTACGGTAATCGTTTATACTTTTATTATAATAATTGTTAAAAGATAAAATCATATGCAAAGACAAGACGAGAAAATCCAACAAATTTTTTCTCAATTAACCACATTAAAAATTGAAGATTTGATTATCGTGGAAGGTGTTTTTTCAACGTTCAATGAAAAAGATCCAATACAATATAGCAATATAAAATCTCGGCTTCCTGATAGCGTTAATTCAATCATTAATTTAATGCAAACAGTCTTTAACAACGCGGGTATTGCTGCTAAACAAAAAAAAGGGAAAACGGCAGCGCTGGATGAAACAATTAATCTGCTAAAAGCAACAACGAAGAAATACATTAACCAAACTAATCCGGCATTTACAGCTAAATTAAAATTTGTCGCCGACCAAATTCTTCGTATCGACTCGTTAAATGATGAATTAAATTTTATAGAAAAATTCCATCAACTTAGTAATGATTTATTAGCTGGAGAATATTTTAAAAACACTAAATTCTACGCTGTTGAAAAAGACATCGAATCGACAAATAAAGCATTTAACGTACCTGAACTAGATAGATTAAGAACGGAAAGGAATAAGCTTTCTGTTGAAATTAAAGAATTAGAAAAGCAACCGGTTGATGTTAAAGAAAAAATACAACAACGCAATAATTTAAATAAACAAATAGAAAAAATTGAACAGCCACTCAACGAAAAAATTGACAAATTACATGCACAAATGATTGAAATTAAAAATCCGTTCGCGGCGCTTATTAAAAAAGAAGAAACTAAATTAAGCTCAGAAATTGAGGCGAGTAAAAAAACTCTTCCGCTACAAGAAGTTTGTTCTGGTTATCAGGAATATTTACAAGCAACCATATTTAAACAAATGGAAAAACTGGCTGCTAATCCAGATGAACAATTTAAGTTTGCCAGAGATATTTTATACGAAATGAAACAATACAGTAAATCGACTACATTAATGCAAACAGCAGAACAAGTAAATAAAGACCCATCCAGATTAGACCCATCCTTAATTTTAGCATTAAGAAAATTTCGTCTTGTTAATGAATTGATTGAAATACTTAATAAACATACAAATTCAGAAGAAAAATTGAAAGCATTTAAAGAAAAATTTTCACCGGCATCGTCACTGTTGGAACAACGCCGAGGCAAGTTTGCATTTTTTGAAAATGTTGCTGCTAAATTTGATCCAAAACTAAAATCAGAAGGCGAGAAATTCGTACAAATACTTAATTATATTTTAGAAGGGAAAATTACATTTGAAGATATTCAGAAAGAAAAAGCTGAATATCAGAAATCTTTAAGGCAATAATAATCTCTCTTATTTTAACTTTTCACAAATAGATTAAAGACTGTTGAAAAAATCTTTTCAGTATTATTAAGATCTCTCTAGATGCCACCTCGCGCAAAAAAACGCGCGGCTGGCATGACAACAATCTTGCTTTATTGCTTAACCAGAATTCGCGTTGTCATCCTGAATGCGCGAAGCGCATGAAGGATCTACATGAATTTAATAGCTGATCCTTCGCCCTTCGACAAGCTCAGGGCTCAGGATGACAATTCATATTTACTGAAGGAGGTTAAACAACCGGCTCAGCAACTTCCACTGCAAATGCAACCGCCATCTTGGCGAAATCATGCATATGTTGCAGAGATAATTTATCCATGGTGTCATTTGAGGTATGAATATCTGGATTGTCACGATTCATTTCTGTTTCAAATGGCATGGAGGATTTAAATCCGCCTTGTGTCCAGCTAGCATGATCACTGCAAGCATAACCACAACGAGAATGTTTGACTGGCACTTTCACATAAGTTGAAATCAGTGTTTCTACAAATTTACTGACATCTTTATTTACATAATCATCCATCAACCAAATCGTTGGTTCGTTATGATATTCATAAGCAGTCATATCTAATTGCATCACGGCATCAACCGGAATTTTTTTCGCTTGAAAATCTTTCACCACATATTGCGAACCAACCAATCCCATTTCTTCTGCCGCATACCAAACTAGATAAATAGGTTTTTTGAAATGCATACCGCTGTTTAACAACACACGTGCGGCTTCAAGCACAGTGACACTACCACTACCATCATCATCTGCACCTGGCTTTAATTCCCACGAGCTAGATAAGGTATCCATGTGTCCGCCAATCACCGCAGCCGGATCATTGCCATTACCAATTTTTGCAACAACTGATGGTTGTTTGTAGCCACCTGTTTGCACAAAATAAACGGTGACATCATTGCGCCCATTATTTTTTGCCAATGTTTCCACCTGTGATTTAAACCATTCTGCTGCTTTGACACCATTATCACCACGTGAATAACGATCTGGGAATTTAGTGAGCGTGGTTAAATCACTCCACATATCTTGCGGGTTAATGGTTGCAATCAATTGATTAACTTGTGTTGAATATTTAATATCGTATGTTGCCTCTTTTGTGCTACTTAATTGAGTCGCTAATAGATGGTCTGCTAAAAATGATTTAGCTTTATTTTTTGCGATACTTTTCGTTTGATAGCTATTCCATGCCTGCGTGACATCCATAAAACCACCGCATTCTTTTTTACGCATTACTTGTTTTGCTTCGACTAATTGATCAATGCCTTTGTCGCTGGTTGTAATTAACGAAAAATTTTGCTGTGTTGCTAATGTTTTGTAATCTATCGTTGTTGTTAATAAACAGGATGGCACAACAACAATATGTTGTGACGCATAGACTGGAAAAATTGCGGTTGCTAATAATGAAACTAATCCTAATTGTTTTAACATTACTATCTCCTTTAGATTGATAATCCATTTTTATCCTCCTCTCCCTAACCCTCACTGCCATTAAGTTAAGAGTATTTCTGTCATGCCAGCTAAAAGCATGC
>CAZKUQ010000080.1:0-8674 GCA_964555965.1 uncultured Coxiellaceae bacterium | reverse complement strand
CAGCAGTTGGATACCATTCTGTACATGAAAAAGAACAAAAAGAGTTAGTTGCTTGTGCATTAATGAAAAGGAAACTGTAATGGCTATCGAAGTTAAAGTACCACTTTTACCTGAATCTGTTTCAGACGCGACTGTTTCTACTTGGCACAAAAAGGAAGGCGATCGTGTTTCACGTGATGAAAATATTGTTGATCTTGAAACAGACAAAGTCATGTTAGAAGTGCCAGCGCCAGCTGATGGTGTTCTTAAATCCATTACTAAACCAACAGGCAGTACTGTGCGCGCACAAGAAGTGATTGCGGTGATTGAAGCAGTGAGTGCAGAAACGCAGCCAGCAGCAGAAAAATCAACAACCAAAATAGCAAGCACAACCACAGCTACCGCAACCGTCGCTGCAAAACAAACACCAACAATGAGCCCATCAGTACGACGTGTTGTTGCTGAGCACGATGTTGATGTGTCAAATGTTGTCGGTACGGGTAAAGGCGGTCGTATTACCAAAGAAAATGTAATGAATACATTAAGCGATCAACAACAAATGACAGAAGAATCAACTTCTGTTGCAATGAGTTCTCGAACAGAAAAGCGTGTGCCTATGACACGTATTCGTGCACGTATTGCTGAACGTTTATTAGAAGTAAAACAAAACACCGCGATGTTAACCACGTTTAACGAAATTAATATGGCACCAGTCATGGATATTCGTAATCGTTATCGCGATAAATTTGAAAAGAAATACAATGTTCGATTAGGGTTTATGTCTTTCTTCGTGCGCGCGTGTGTTGAAGCATTAAAACGTTCACCGATTGTGAACGCATCAATTGATGGTAACGATATTGTTTATCATGGCTACTTTGATATTGGTGTTGCGGTTTCAACTGATCGTGGTCTCATTGTTCCAGTGTTACGCGATGTAGATAAAATGAGTATGGCTGAAATCGAAGCTAAAATTGCTGAATCAGCAGAAAAAGCACGTGCTGGTAAACTATCAATGGAAGAAATGTCCGGTGGAACATTTACTATCACGAATGGCGGTGTATTTGGTTCGTTATTAGCAACGCCGCTGTTAAATTCACCGCAATGCGCTATTTTAGGCATGCATAAAATTCAGGAAAGACCTGTTGTTGAAAATGGACAAATTGTTATTCGGCCGATGATGTATGTCGCACTTTCATATGATCATCGTTTAATTGATGGTAGGGAATCAGTGACATTTCTCGTCGCTGTAAAAGAATTATTGGAAGATCCAACACGATTAATTCTCGAAATATAATTATTTTTAAAGGTAGTGTTTCAAATGAATCTTCATGAGTATCAAGCAAAAAAAATATTAACTGAATATGGCTTGCCAGTGTCTCGCGGTGAAGTGGCATCATCTGTTAAAGATGCAATTGATTTAGCAACAACAATGGGGTTATCACGTTGGGTGGTGAAAGCGCAAGTGCACGCCGGTGGTCGTGGTAAAGCAGGTGGTGTGAAATTAGTTTCTAATAAAGATGAATTAGCAGACATCGCCAAAAAATTATTGGGATCCATGTTGATAACTTATCAAACTACTGCAGAAGGTCAGCCAGTTAACCAATTATTAATTGAAGAACCTTGCGATATTGAAAAAGAGCTCTACTTAGGCGCGGTAGTTGATCGTGCTAAACAACGCATTGTTTTTATGGCGTCAACAGAAGGCGGTGTTGAAATTGAAAAAGTCGCAGAAAAAACACCAGAAAAAATTTTAACGATTACAGCTGATCCTATGGTTGGTGTGATGCCATATCAAGGTCGTCAACTAGCATTTGCATTAGGATTGAAAGGCGATCAAATCAAGCAATTTGTGAAGCTTTTGGTTGGCTTGGGTAAAATGTTTGTTGAGCGTGACTTAAGTCTTCTTGAAATTAATCCATTAGTCATCACTAAACAAGGCTCATTATTGTGTCTCGATGCTAAAATCAATATCGATGACAACGCACTTTATCGCCAAGCAGAATTGCGTGAAATGCGTGATGCGACACAAGAAGATGAACGTGAAAATCGTGCACGTGAATGGGAGCTTAATTACATTGCATTAGATGGTGACATTGGTTGTATGGTAAATGGTGCCGGTCTTGCGATGGCAACCATGGATATGATTAAACTGCATGGCGGCAATCCAGCTAATTTTTTAGATGTGGGCGGCGGTGCAACGAAAGAACGTGTTTCAGAAGCATTCAAAATTATTTTATCGGATAAAAAAGTTAAAGCCATTCTCATCAATATTTTTGGTGGCATCGTACGATGTGATTTAATTGCTGAAGGGATTATTGGTGCAGTTGAAGAAATTGGAACATCGCTTCCTGTGGTGGTGCGGTTAGAAGGAAATAATGCGGATGTTGGTGCAAAATTATTAAGTGATAGTGGTCTTAATATTATTGCGGCAACCAGTTTCACTGATGCTGCCAAAAAAGTGGTTGAAGCAGCTTCTAAAGTAAAGGTTTAATATCATGAGTATTTTAATTAATAAAAACACGAAAGTGATTTGTCAGGGTTTTACAGGTAAACAAGGCACGTTTCATTCTGAACAAGCCATTGCTTATGGAACTAAAATGGTTGGTGGTGTCACACCAGAAAAAGGCGGAAAAAAACATTTAAATTTACCGGTTTTTAATACTGTCAAAGAGGCTTATCAGGAAACTAATGCTGATGCATCAGTGATTTATGTGCCTGCGCCATTTTGCAAAGATTCTATTTTGGAAGCAGTTGAAGCAGGTATTAAATTAATTGTTTGTATCACAGAAGGTATTCCCGTATTAGACATGCTTGAAGTGAAAGTTTGCATTGATCAACATCCTGGCGTGCGTTTAGTCGGGCCAAATTGCCCCGGTGTCATTACACCAGGTGAATGTAAAATTGGTATCATGCCTGGTTATATTCATAAACCTGGAAAAGTGGGGATTGTGTCACGCTCTGGTACATTAACCTATGAAGCTGTCAAGCAAACATCTGATTTGGATTTAGGTCAAAGCACTTGCGTTGGCATCGGTGGTGATCCTATTCCAGGAACAAACTTTATTGATGTATTAGCATTATTTGAAAAAGATTCACAAACCGAAGTTATTGTGATGGTGGGTGAAATTGGTGGTAGCGCTGAAGAAGAAGCAGCAGAATTTATCAAAAATCATGTTTCCAAACCAGTCGTTGCTTATATTGCCGGTATCACAGCCCCAGCTGGAAAACGCATGGGACATGCTGGTGCGATTATTGCTGGTGGAAAAGGGACAGCTTCTGAGAAATTTAAAGCATTAGAAGCGGCAGGCGTTCATACGGTTCGTTCACCTGCAGAAATGGGTAAAATGGCCGCTCAAATATTAGCAAAGGTTTCTAGTTAATGCTTGACCCTAAATTAATACGTAATTCAATCGAAGATGTTGCCGCTAAATTACAAAAACGCGGATTTACATTAGATATTGCTAAATTTAATGCGCTCGAAGAACAACGCAAAACATTACAAGTCAACATGCAGGAATTGCAAAACGAACGTAATGTACGTTCCAAAGAAGTTGGTCTTGCAAAAGCATCTGGTAAAAATGTCGAGGATGTCTTAGCAAGTTTAAAAGAATTGAGCGATTCACTTAAATCCGCAGAAGAACAATATGGAAAAGCACAAGTCGAGCTTGATGACTTTTTAGCAATTATTCCTAATATCACGCATGAATCTGTTCCTGTTGGTAAAAGTGAACAAGATAATCAACTCATACGAGCTTGGGGTGAGCCAACCAAATTTTCATTTAAACCAAAAGATCATATTGAACTCGGTGCACATGATGGTCTAATTGATTTTGAAACAGCAGCAAAATTATCTGGCGCACGATTTGTTGTTTTACGAGGCCAAATGGCAAAATTGCATCGCGCGCTTGGTCAATTCATGTTGGATTTACATACGACTGAGCATGGTTATCAAGAAATTTCTGTCCCATACATTGTTAATGCAGAATGTTTATTTGGTACTGGTCAGTTGCCAAAATTCAAAGAAGATTTGTTTCCAGTGAGTTGCGAAGGCGAACAATACTTAATTTCAACATCCGAAATTCCAGTCACCAATACTGTGCGTGATCAGATTCTTGATGTTGCTAAGTTGCCAATTAAACTTGCTTGTTATAGTGCTTGTTTTCGTAGTGAGGCAGGATCTTATGGAAAAGATATTCGCGGCATGTTGCGGCAACATCAATTTGAAAAAGTTGAACTAGTGCATATTGTGCAACCGGAATTATCTTATCATGCATTGGAAGAATTAACCAAACATGCGGAAACGGTTCTACAACGTTTAGAGCTTCCTTATCGAGTTGTTGCATTATGTACTGGTGATATCGGTTTTTCTGCAGCTAAAACTTATGATATTGAAGTATGGCTGCCGGGACAAAATTGTTATCGTGAAATATCATCTTGTAGTAACACTGAAAACTTTCAAGCTCGACGGATGAAAGCAAGATTCCGTGATGCTACTGGAAAAATTGAGTTTGTTCATACACTAAATGGTTCAGGACTTGCTATTGGCCGAACGTTAATCGCGGTCGTAGAAAATTATCAGGATGAATTAGGTCGTATCCATATTCCTGCTGTATTGCAGCCGTATATGGGCGGAATGAAAATAATTGAATAGAAGTGGATTAGCGCAAAAGCACATCATCCACAAATTTTAAAAATCGTGAGGAGATATCGTCAAGTGCGTATCGTAAGTTACTTTTTGCTGTTAGCAATTGTACTGTTCGGCATGACATTCGCTACATTAAATTCAGAGTCGGTCACGATCAATTATTATTTTGGTCAAAATGCATTACCTCTGTCTTTGTTAATTGTATTAGTGTTTGCTTTTGGTTGCTTAATTGGAATGATAGTTGGCGTTTGGCTATTAATTAAAGCTAAGTTGCAAAACTATCGTATGCGCCAAAAACTTAATTTAGCTGAAAAAGAAATCGCAAATTTACGCGCCATTCCTTTGCAGGATAATGTTTGATGAAAATTATTTGGGTTCTTCTATTTTTAATTAGTATTGGAGCGGCGTGGTTTTTAGGATATCGATCGCGCCCAAACGAAGAAGAGCCGCGTAAAAAAACGTTACCAAAAGATTATTTAGAAGGTTTAAATTTTCTTTTAAATGATGAAACAGACAAAGCCGTCGATATTTTTATTAAAATGTTGGAAGTCGATAGCGACACAGTTGAAACTCATCTTGCTGTGGGAAAATTATTTCGTCGTCGAGGTGAAGTAGATCGAGCGATTCGTATTCATCAAAATTTAATAGCCAGACCGCAACTTGAAAAAAATTATCGTGAACAATCTTTGTATGAATTAGGTCAAGATTACTTAAGCGCAGGAATGCTCGACCGTGCAGAAAAAATTTTCCATGATTTAGTGAATCAAAAATCACATTCAGCTCAAGCTTTGCGTGCCTTAATCGATATTTATCAACAAGAAAAAGATTGGAAAAAAGCGATCGATGTTGCTAAGCAATATGAAGAAGTGACGCGACAAGATATGCAGCCAGTCATCGCACATTATTATTGTGAATTAGGTGAAAACGCCTTCCACAATAAACGTGTTGAAAAATCCATTGAATATTTAGAAAAAGCAGCTGCAGCCGATGCAAGCTGTGTGCGTGCTAGTTTATTATTAGGTAAGGTGTTGATGAGTAAGGGCGATTACAAATTGGCACTAAAAAACTTAAAACAAATTCAGCATCAAAATCCAGATTATTTATCTGAAGCAATTGATTTACTCGCTTCTTGTTATGAGCATTTAAATTTAGAAGATGAGTTGGTTCTTTATCTTAACCATTTAGTCGATGAGCATCCACGTGTTCCTGTGGTATTAATTCTCGCAGAACGTATTCGTAAATGGAAAGGCAATAAAATTGCAGTTGGATTTGTTGCTGATTATGTTCGTCGTTATCCATCATTGCGCGGTTTATATATGTTTGTGAATCTATATATAGCTAGTAATGAAGGTAAAGCAAAAGATGATTTACTAATTTTGCAAAAGCTCATGAAAAAAATTCTTTCAACAAAACCAGATTATCGCTGTAAGTCTTGTGGATTTTCTGGCAAAACCCTGCATTGGCAATGTCCTGGTTGCAAGCAATGGAGTAGCATTCAACCGGTTTACAGCCTAGAAGAAAATCCGGCGTAATATGACTCGAACCAAGTATTTTGTTTCGGTTCTAGGCGCATTGATTTCGAGCAGCGCAGTTTACAATAGTAAATGAGCAGCGGAGAAAGCAATGCAACGAAGAAATGAAACAAAAGACGCAGGATTCGAATTTTCTGTTGCACCTATGATAGACCATACTGATAAACATAATCGGTATTTTTTGCGGCTTATTGCGCCTGATATTTTACTTTATACTGAAATGATTACTGCGAACGCATTAATTCACGGCAATAAAAATTATTTATTAGATTTTCATCCAGCAGAACATCCACTTGCATTACAGTTAGGTGGTAGTGATCCCGTCATGTTAGCAGAGTGCGCAAAAATCGGTGAAGAGGTTGGTTATGATGAAATAAATTTAAATGTAGGTTGTCCTAGTCCACGCGTAAGTTCAGGTCGGTTTGGCGCGTGCTTGATGAATGAGCCGCAATTGGTGGCAGAATGTGTTGCTGCAATGAAAACAAACGTAAATGTGCCAGTGACAGTGAAAACCAGAATTGGTGTTGATCATCATGATTCATATGAAGCATTACAAAACTTTGTTTCTCTTGTTTCAAAAGCAGGGTGCAAAACATTTATTATTCATGCGCGCAAGGCTTGGCTTAAAGGATTAAGCCCAAAACAAAATCGTGATATTCCACCATTGCAATATGAGGTGGTAAAAAAAATTAAAAATGATTTTCCGCATTTAACCATTATTTTAAATGGCGGTATTAAATCGATTGAACAAATTCACGAACATAAAAGTGAAGTGGATGGCTTTATGGTTGGACGCGCAGCTTGTTCTAATCCTTATTATTTAGCACAAATTCAGCAAGAATTTTTTCCTCAAACGCAAGTGTTGACACGTCATGAGATCATCGAAAAATTACTTCCATACATCGAAGAGCAATTATCACAAGGTGTGCGATTATCAGCTATTTCGCGGCATATTTTAGGATTATTTCAAGGTCAACGTGGAGCAAATGCTTGGCGCAGACATTTAAGTGAAAATGCTCATCGCTCAGACGGCAATTCACAGGTAATTCGTGATGCGTTGTCATTTGTGAATTAGCATGCAAATGAATGCTTATTTCTATTTCTTTTTATATGGAATATAAATAATATCCTGACTCTGATTTATTCGATGATTAGACTTTTCTTTTTCCGACCCACGTTTTACACTTTCCGATAAAATTGGCCACCGCTTTTCATCTGGATTTGCTATCTTTGCATCTTGAATAAGTCTTTGTGTGATATTTTCACCACAGCGATAATCAAAATCGTCTGACATCATTCTCGCATCCCTATCAAATATATAATCCCATAGTGCGCCGCCTAAATATTCACCCTTCCAGTCGAATGGCCTAGTTTGATTTTTAAAACCTGCTATAAATTGATAAAAATCAGGAACACTATGCTTTAGAAATGGGTGAACTTTATTTTCTTCCGCTAATATATATGTCTGTAAAAGGTGAGGAAAATAACTATGGTAAGAATCTGCACCGCTATCTTTAAAAACTACCTTGTCTGCAACTAATCTGAGGAAATCCTCAGGAGATAAAAATTTTTTAATATTCGCATAGTAATCTTGATTAAATCCATTTTCCTGCGCCCATTTATAAAGAAAACTAGATAATATTTTTTGCCGGCTAAATGTTTTATCTGATTGCGCAGGCGGAAGTTCAAACATCATATTTCTGTTTAAGACCAGTTTCGCATTTAATTTTTTTGCGTGAGATTGTAGTTCGTTTTCTAAATGAGTCATCTGCCTACTAAATACTTCCTGATCTTGCAATACATATGAACTCGCAAGATAGTCTTTTAAATATTCAATATCAGAAATAGGTGATTCTGAAATTTCAAGCTCGAGCAGCTTAGGTATTTGCTGGAAAATTTCATCTCGATGACTGATCGCCATTTCTTTTTGTTCGTTAAATTGATCCATTATAAATCGCTGATAATGTTCATTTAAGAGTAAATCTTTTAGGCGTTGTGTGTATTTATCTGAGTATTCACCATACATTACTTCTGATAATTGAGATTTTGCATAATAACAAATCATATTCAGATCATGTTGTAACGTAGCCATATTAGAAACGCGCATTTTATTACATAAGATATCTGCTATATCAACAAGATTAGCAATCGTCTGTTTTCTTCTCTCGTCTTCAGGCATGCTAGTTAAATCATAAAAAAACATTAACCAGTTTTCTATTACATTTTTATCGAAGTTTCTATTAAACATAAAATACTCTTTGAAATATTATTTTCTATTTGATTGCCAACACTCTACAACGTTGTCATCCTAAGAGCATTTTTGCTCGAAGGATCTCAATATATATTTATTATAGGCATAATAAAGAGAGAAGGTTGCTGAAGGAGAATTTAAACGCGAATCCTGGTTAAGCAATTAAGCAAAACTGTTGTCATGCCATCTGCGCGTTTTTTGCGCGAGGTGGCATCCACAGATCTAAAATAATGCCAAAAATAACCAAAAAATAGATGCCAACTTTCG
>CAZKUQ010000079.1:0-8715 GCA_964555965.1 uncultured Coxiellaceae bacterium | reverse complement strand
GCGAAAGCGGAGATCTCTCAGAGCACAACCTGTCATCTCCGCGAAAGCGGAGATCTCTATCAACATAATGAGATTCCCGCCTACGCGGGAATGACATATCCAGCTGCCAATTTCGGCAAATCACCTCGATCACCAATCGCATGGCGAATAAAAATATTTTTAATAATTTGAAATTGATCCGTTACCTGCAAACCAAATGATCTCAATGTTTGCATCACTCGCTGATCACTTTCAAATAATTTCTTAATGTAATCAACCCCATTTAACAACGTTGAATTATCTGCACGACGCCAGCGTTCATAACGACGTAATTGATGAATTGCTGAAAAATCACGGTGATTTTCAACAGAATCAACAATCACATCCACCAAACTTGCTGCATCTAATAAACCAAGATTCACACCTTGTCCCGCTAACGGATGCATGGTATGTGCTGCATCGCCAACAAGAGCAACACGCGATGAAATATAATTAGCAGCTTGTTGTTTTTGTAATGGAAAAGCATGACGCTTATCCAGTTGCATGATATCACCTAGTCGATGTGAAAAAGCTTCAGCTAATTTTTTTCGAAATGTTTCATCATCCATTGCCATGAAATTATTCGCTTCAGTTGTTGGCAATGACCAAACAATCGAAGAAGTATGAGCCTCATTTAGTGGTAAAAATGCCAATGGGCCCGTGGGTAAAAATACTTGTCGCGCCGTGTTTTCATGCGCTAATTTGGTAGTCACTGTGGCAACAATTGCTGTTTGTTCATAACTCATTTTTGCAAGAGAAATGCCGATTTTTTCGCGTAGCCATGAGCGTGCGCCATCTGCAGCAATCGCTAATTTTGCGCGAATTTTTCCCTGATTTTCTGTCTCGATTTCAACAAAATCTTCATGCGGATGAAATGAATTTAATCTTACTGGTGCAAGAAATTTCACTTGCGGATAGCATCTCATTTTTTCAAATAATGCTGATTGAATGACATTATTTTCAATAATAAAACCAAGCTGTGGAACCGCTAAATCACGGCAATCAAATTGAATTTTTCCCTTGCTTGATGCATCCCACACTTCCATTTTAGTGAATGCATTCACGCGTTTTTTTGCGATGTCATCCCATACTTTTATCGCAGAAAAAATGCGTTGTGATGCTAATGATATTGCGCTGACTCGATGATGATAACGTGTCAGTTCAAATGGTTCTACTAAAGGATTTGCTTCTAATACAGCAATGGAAAACGATGTTTTTTGTGCGAGCGCGCATGCAATGGTTGCACCCACCATGCCGCTGCCAACAATGAGAATATCGTATGTCATAGTTCTCTTTTTAAAATGGCAATACCAAATCGGGTCTAACTGACAACATCCATTCACGAAATAATTGCTGAATATCCGCTAATATTGCCTCATTTAATGCTTCAAATCGCAAAATAAGATAAGGCGTCGTATTCGATGGCCGCACTAATCCCCAGCCTTCGGCAAAATTCACGCGCAAGCCATCAATTGTCATCATTTCTGCTGCATCAAATTTTGCGTGATGAATTAATTGCTGCATTAAATCAAATTTTTCTTCATCACTCACTTCCACTTTTAATTCTGGTGTATTCACACTATTTGGAATGGCAGAAAAAATCGTATCAGCATCTTCTTGATGTTCAGATAAAATTTCTAATAAACGCGCGCCTGCATAAAGCGCATCATCAAAACCAAACCAACGATCACGAAAGAAAAAATGACCGCTCATTTCACCTGCAAGCGGCGCTTCTGTTTCCGCCATTTTTGCTTTAATTAGTGAATGTCCCGTCTTCCACATAATCGGTTCGCCATTCATTTTATGAATTAATGCAGCAAGATGATTGGTGCATTTCACATCATAAATAATTTTTGCACGAGGAAGTTTCGCTAAAATGGTTTGCGCAAACACCATTAATAAGCGATCAGAATAAATAATTTTACCGCGATTCGTCACAATGCCTAATCGATCACCATCACCATCAAATGCTAAACCAATATCAGCATTTTTTTCTTCGACAACACGAATGAGATCATGCAAATTTTCTTCTTGGCTAGGATCTGGATGATGATTTGGAAAGGTGCCATCGACTTCACAAAATAACTCATGCACCTCACAACCAAGCGCACGAAACAGTTGCGGCGCCATCATGCCTGTCACACCATTTCCTGCATCAATCACGATTTTCAGCGGGCGTTGTAATTGAATATTTTCGACCACCTGCGCAATATAACGATCGACAACATTTAATTGATGTCGCACACCAAGCCCAGTATAAAATCGTTGTTCGATGATCCGCGTATATAAATCTTTAATTTGATTTTCAGTGAGTGTCGCGCCATTCACCACCATTTTCAAACCATTATAATCTGGTGGATTATGGCTTCCGCTTAACATCACACCGGATTTTTCAGCAAAAAGATGCGTGGTGTAATACAACAATGGGGTCGGTACCATGCCAATATCAACGACATCGCAACCCACAGAAAGAATGCCATCACATAATGCTTTTGAAAGTAATGGGCCAGAAAAACGGCCATCTCGAGCAATCGCAATCTGATGTTGATGATGATCGCGCACCAACGAACCAAGCGCTTTACCGATCAAAAAAACCGTGTTTTCAGTTAACGTTTTTCCAACCACGCCACGGATATCGTAAGCACGAAATATCGAAGGATTCACTGTTTTCTCACGATTTTCTTGCATTTTTTCTTCTTCCCAATTATCAATAAATCCTAATTTTTACCTGAATGACCAAAGCCGCCTGCACCACGCTCACTCGCCGAAAAATCATTGACGACTTCAAATTGTGTGCGCACAATCGGCACGAAAACGAGTTGCGCCATGCGATCGCCAGGCTGAATGGTATAAGCGATTTGACCGCGATTCCAACACGAAACCATGAGCGGCCCTTGATAATCAGCATCAATCAAACCAACTAAATTACCAAGCACTAAACCATGTTTATGTCCCAATCCTGAGCGCGGTAAAATCACCGCTGCCATGTTAGGATCAGCGATATAAATTGCAATACCGGTTGGAATTAAATGTGTTTCGCCAGGCGAAATAGTGAGTGATTTTTCCAGACAAGCACGCAAATCTAATCCTGCGGCATCAACTGTTTCATAGCGTGGCAGCGGAAATTCTTTACCAATTCTTGCATCCAAAATTTTAAGCTGGATCGTTTTTGCTGTGACCATTTGCTGATTTTTTTCTGCTAACACTTCCCTAATTTCCATTATATTTTCTGCCTTTTGGTTGAAAAATTTTTAAATTCTTTCGAGATCATCTCAATCAATTGCCGTGCTAATTTTTCTTTTGAATCACGCGGCAAAATTGTTTCTGAATCATTGGTTATCACCGTTAACTCATTATCATCAGTGCCAATTCCTACGCCAACATCAACGCGATTTGCCACAATCATCTGCATATTTTTGCGTGATTTTTTTGCTTTGGCATTGGCAATAACGTTGTCGGTTTCAGCAGCAAAACCCACAATAAATGGTGGATTTTTTAATGCGCCAACGCTTGCGACAATATCAGGATTGCGAATGAATTTAAGCTCCATCACATCATTTTTTTTATGAATTTTTTGTGCCGAAATCGTTTCTGCTCGATAATCAGAAACGGCTGCAACGGCCAAAAAGATATCATGATCCGCGATTTTTTTCATGACGATATCGTGCATTTCTTGCGCGGTTTTGACAAAAATAGGGCCCATCCATGTCGGTATCGGAACACTGACTGGCCCACTAATTATCGTCACCGCCGCACCTGCTTCCTGCGCACTTTGCGCCAAAGCATAGCCCATTTTGCCGGAACTACCATTCGTGAGATAACGCACGGGATCAATGGGCTCATGTGTGGGACCTGCGGTTATCAATATACGCACACCAGAAAGTGCGCCCGTTGCAAATAATTCGCTTGCTTTTTCTACAATTTCAGTTGGCTCTAGCATGCGGCCAAATCCCACCTCACCACAAGCTTGGCTGCCTGCAGCCGGGCCAAAAATATGAATATTTTTTTTGCGTAAGACTTGTTGATTTTCTTGTGTCATCGTATGATGCCACATCCCTTGATTCATCGCTGGCGCAATCGCAATTGGCGCTTTCGTCGCAAGACAAAGTGTGGTTAGCAAATCATTCGCATTACCTTGCACTAATCTCGTCATGCAGTCGGCTGTGGCTGGCGCAATCAACACTAAATCAGCCCAACGCGCGAGTTCAATGTGACCCATGGCGGCTTCCGCTTGAAGATCAAACAAATCATCGTGTATGGGGTGACCAGAGACTGCTTGCATGGTGAGCGGCGTGATAAATCGCTTAGCATTTTCTGTCATGGCGACCCGCACGATTGCACCGCTATCGCGCAAACGCCGCGCAAGATCAGCACTTTTATACGCTGCGATACTGCCCGTGATGCCGAGCAAAATACGCTTACCCGCCAGGAAATTCGCCATGTCACCACACCTCTGATATTGAGACCGTTTACTGTGTCGCTAGAATTCTGTTGAAAACCTAATTTGCGTACAAGATAGCATCACTCGCCTGATATATCAAAATTGGAGAAGATCATGCCCATCCCATATTGGCCAAAAGAAGATCAGCCTCGAGAAAAATTATTAAGCAAAGGCGCTGCATTTTTAACAGATGCGGAGCTGATTGCGATTTTATTAGGCTCAGGTTTTCGCGGGAAAACAGCGCTTGATATTGCCAAAGATTTGTTGGGAGAACATCAATATTTAAAAAAATTATTGTTATCACCCCCGCCTATTTTTCTTAACAAAAATGGTATTGGCCAGGCTAAATATGCTCTTCTGATGGCAGCAGTTGAATTGGGTAAACGATTTTTAGCCGAAGAAATTCCGCCGAAAACCATGCTCAATAATTCACGACGCACGCAAAAATTTCTTACTGAAAAATTGCAGCATCATGTAAACGAGGTGTTTGCTTGTTTGTTCATCGATCATCATTTGCGACTGATTGCGTTTGAAGAATTATTTTTTGGCACGATTAATGAAGCAAATGTTTATCCACGCGAAATAGTGCGTCGCGGCTTGCATCATAATGCAGCAAAAATAGTGCTTGCGCATAATCATCCATCCGGTGAATCGTCGCCAAGTGAGGCGGATAAATATGTCACGCAACTGATTAAACAAGCGCTTCAGTTAGTGGATATGGAAGTGATTGATCATATTATCGTCGGCAGCAATCAATATTTTTCATTTGCGGAAATGGGATTGATATAAGAAGTTATGATTTTATTGTTTCTTATGTAAAGATGTTGGTGGTACCGTTTCAGGTATCGATATTCCTTGTTTTTCTAGCTTTTGTTTTAAATCTTCATAAGCTTTATTTTCTTTCTCATATTCAGTTTTGCTACGATTAATTTCTCCCTGCATTTTTGCACTCCATGCTGCAAAATCGGTCTTCTCCATCTTATCTTGACGTTGGACACCCTGTTGATATATTGAATTTACCGCGTCATAAGAATCTTTTGCTCTTTCCATTTTGAATCGAAGCAACTTTAAATTTTTTATTAATTTTTCTTGTTGTGGCTGTGAAAATAATAGGCTTGTCGTTTCAATTGGTTTACTTGGCTCTGAAATAGGCTGCTTTTTTAAGTCGGATGCAGTGGTCGTTGTCGTCGCGGTTGGTGAAACAGGTTCGGTTTTTCTTGCCTCCCAATCACGTTTGCAATCCGCTAAAAATTGTTGAGTATTTTGATTAGGCACTGTTGCAGATAACGTGCTTGCAGAAAAACTCTTTAAATTAAAATTCACGCAAGGTTGATAGCATTTATCGTTTAAGTTACCGCGGCCTCCTTCTAATTTTTCTAAAATATTAAAACTACCGATATTATTAAAATTACTTTCCATCTTGTCAGGCCAATAAATTTCACACAATGGAATTACATATTTCTTCATGTGGTGTAAAAAAGGCTTTGGCAATCCATCTTGTAAATTATTTCGATGTCGTTCAACTTCATACATCATGAAACATCTTGCTAAAGTACTGGTTCGATAGGCTTGCTGATTTCCAGCTAACATTTTTTTACCTGCCGCTAACTCTTGGTCTGATAACCCTGTCTCGATACTCGCTAATTTATCCGTTAGCGAAAAGAGTGCTTGATCACTTAAATAAGGCCCAATCACGTTAACAAACTCAAACATCATATCCTGGCTCGCGTATTCACCTTCTGGCAATTTGAATCGGTTAAAATTATTAGCAGGAAAAGTAATCGTGCTATTTATTTCGCGCAAATCTTCGATGGTAATTGTTCCATCAAGTATGGCTTCAGCAACCGTTTTATTCGGATTACTTTTAGTTTTGTGATTGAGGTTATCTAATACCACTTTGTATTTTGAAATTGGCATAACTATCCTCGTTTTTACTTCTATTTTCTTCGTATTATTTAAAAATTATAACACTTAATTTATATCAAGGGATTAACGCGAGGAACCAATAAAATAATTAATAATCAATAAGATAAACATATTGTAACTGTTCGCTTAACTCGTCTTCCGTTCGCCCCGAGGAGCGTGCGTAGCACGCGTCTTAAGGGGTGAATACCGGTTTGCTGTTCACGCTTCAAGATGATGCTTCGTATCTCCTCAGCGCGAACGGGTTATCCGAACCTATGCTGATTTTTGTTTCCGATCAAAATGGCTTTAAATATGAGCATTGCTCTCATCTTAAGTTTCTGGTATAAGTTGCAGCCTTATTTAAATTTATGAAAAAAGACAGAATAGAGAGTAAGATATGGCTAAGAAATGTCCAATTACAGGCAAAGGCCCATTGGTGGGCAATAAT
The DNA here is from genome assembly GCA_964555965.1 of uncultured Coxiellaceae bacterium. GTDB lineage: Bacteria > Pseudomonadota > Gammaproteobacteria > DSM-16500 > DSM-16500 > Aquicella. The sequence continues at coordinate 1,903 of CAZKUQ010000079.1, read as the reverse complement.
GTATCCCACGCAAATAACAAAACCAAACGCCGCTATTTGCCAAATTTGCAATATAAGCGCTTTTGGTTAGAAAGCGAAAAACGTTTTGTGCGTCTTCGTGTCAGCACTCGCGGCATTCGTATTATCGATAAATACGGTATCGAAGCTGTGCTCAATGATATGAAATTATGCGAACAAATTACTGGCAGTTAAGAAATAGGTAACGAATCATGCGTGATAAAATTAAAATGCTTTCTACTGGCAAAACCAAAGCAGGCAAGCCAACAGGAACATTCCGCACCACCACAAAAAATAAGAAAAAAACAACTGAAAAGTTGAAACTCAAATCTTATGATGCACGTGCTTATAATGCCGCAACCGGCAAAAATGGTATGCACGTTTTGTTTGAAGAAACTAAGATTTAATTTTTTCTAAATTCTATTGATGGATTACGCATTCTTCGAATGCTAATCCATCTTTATCTCTATATCAGTATTAGATACATCACCATCGCAACAAAAGCGATTACACAACTTACTGTGATTGGCAAAATAACAGAAGACATAATCACAAATCCGCCGACTAAACAAATCACTGCGTCGCCTAACATACGAAAACTCAATTGTGTGCCCATCGCCTCGCCTTGAATGGAACGATCTGCTGCGTTTGAAATTTTTATCGTGAGATTGGTCGTTGCAACTGCAATGCTTAATCCTAATAAAGCAAATGAAATAAATGCAATGATGGGCGATAACCAATATGACATGACACCAAAAATAGCTGCTGTTACCAACATAAAAAAGATGATTACTCGCCGATTAGAAAAATATTGCGATAATAAATGCGGCAACCAGCCGCCACCAATCGCTAATGTTACTGATAATGCTGCATTATAAAGTGCAATACCCGCCGGTGTGGTTGCCCATAATCCTGTTAAATATACCGGACCAAATTCATAAAAAATATCGACTGCAATCGTAAAAATAGAACTAATCATCATGAGATATTTTAAGGTCGGATTATTTTTAAATAATAATTTAAATCGTTTGAATAAATTAAATTGCGCCCAAATAGAAATGCTTGGAAGTTGTATGGGCTGATTAGTTTCAATTAATTTATACATCGCTAAAAAAACTGTCATGCCTGCTAAAATCGCTGCTAACAAAAACGGTAAGGCGTAGGAAAATAATGGCATCACTGTATTATCAGATAATAAGCCGCCTAAAATAGGCCCCATCACATAACCAATGCCTGCCACTGCATTCATCTTGCCGAAACTTTTATATTTACTAATCGAATGCAAATCAGCAGCCATCGCGCGTACGATCGCAAAATTTCCTTCCATCAATCCAGTGATAAACCGGCTTAATAATAACAACCACAATGAATTGATATAAAGTGCAATAGCTGAAAGCAAATAACCTAATGTGCTGCCTGTTAAACTTAAAATTAATATATCTTTTCTACCGCCACGATCTGACCATCCACCCAAAATAGGAGAGCCAATAAATTGGCCGAGTGGATAGGCAGATAAAGCAATACCAAGAAAAATATTTCGACTATTTTGATTCCAATCATCAGGAATAATTGAGCCATGCACAGGATGCAAAAAAAGCGGCGGAAATATTGGATAAGCAATGGAAGTACCCATGAATCCAATAAATACAATTAATAAAATAATAAATAATTGCTGTTGTTCTTTTTGAATCATGATAATTCTAATTTTTATAATATATAGTGTCTTAATATTATAAATCAGTCGCTATTAATCCCAAATAAGATAATTAATTACTATCAAATCATTATCTTAATATCTCATTACGCAATTAATTGTAAACGCGAATTCTGGTTAAGCAATTAAGCAAGACTGTTGTCATGCGAGTTTTTGCTCAGTCGTTCATGCTTCGAGGGTTTTGCTACGCAA
>CAZKUQ010000078.1:0-8975 GCA_964555965.1 uncultured Coxiellaceae bacterium | reverse complement strand
CATGACAGGCTAAATTATTCCAGACACTAGTGAGCTTTCGCTGGCATGACAGGCTTCTTAACTGAGATTCGCGTGTTCAGTAAAGATAACTCGTGAACGAATACCATTTACATGCGCGACATTAAGGCCTGCTTCTTGTCATTTTGAATAGCTAATAATTAAATTGCATTTTATTATTAGCTGACAATAATGGCTTTTCCAAGACAATATTCAATGAGACTAAGAACTTACCGCTCATGTACGCATGTGCGCTGCATTTTTTACATGCTGCAAAAAATGCCTGGTAATTTTCATCTTGAAAATTCAATTCACTATTTGATACAACATAATCTGGGTTTGATAATAATTCTCCTGATATTTGTTTAAATTGTTGCAAGACTTCATCTCGTCTAGATTGCTCTATTGTGCCCATTAAAATTTTACCAAAAGAAACTTCACGATCAATAATTTTATTTAATTGCTCCATTGCTTGAGTAATTCCAGCTCTTTCTGATAAAATTTGTTCGTTAATCGCTTGTTCCAATTTGGCTTTATCAACTTTATTATCATAAATTAATTTTGATAACATTTCCGTTGGGCATTGACGAATTTTTTTGATAAGTGAAGCAACTGGATCAGGCTTAAACCATTTCATCATAAATTATACCTTCTTTTTGATAGTTTCAATTGGTGTTTCATTAAGACGCACATATGATTTTTTTCGCCGAAAAAATAATGAAATAAAATGAAAACATCCTGAATGATTTGCTTCTGTCTTTGCTTCTGTCTTTGCTTCTGTCTTTGCTTCTGTCTTTGCTTCTGTCTTTGTTTCTGCTTCATTATTAGCAACTTGTGTCGTACTTTTCACTTTTGAAATATTTTTTTTTGCACTAGCTCTTTTCTTTTTACCTAAAAGTTCTGCTTCATCTAATGCAACATAAGGATTTTTCTCTAGCTTTTTCTTACGATGAAACATCGCATTATCTCCTGTGTTAAATACAATTAATGATGATTCAGTTTAGTATGATGTTTAACTTCTGATTGATTATCTACTCGATGCGAACGATGAAAGATTTTAGAAAAAAATGAAAAACAACCTTGATGTTTTTCATGATGACGAATTGCTGGCGTTGTCCATGTCTTGGCATGCTTCATCTCCATTCTAATTTTTTATCTTTTCTTCCATCCACGCTGATACGGTTTGAAATAAATTTTTGTCATCACTATCAAACCAAACAATATCAGGCCATGATCTTAACCAAGTTAATTGTCGTTTAGCAAGTTGTCGTGTAGCAGCAATCGCTTGTTCGCACATTTCGTCATCGCTAATTTTGCCAGCTAGATATTCCCACGCCTGTCGATAACCAACTGAACGCATGGAAGGTAAATCAGGTGTTAAGTCTCCTCGTGCGTATAATTTTTTTACTTCTTCAATGAATCCCTGCGCTAACATTTGATGAAAACGTTCAGCAATTCGCGCGTGCAACTGAGCACGATCATGAGGCACAAGTGCAAAATAATACACAGTATAATTTGATAGCGGATGCGTTGCTTCTGATTGCAATTGTGAAATCGGTTTTCCAGTTAATCTAAAAACTTCTAATGCACGCTGGATTCGTTGTGCATCATTTGCATGAATTTTTGCAGCAGCAACAGGATCCACTTGGGATAATTCCGCATGCAATTTTTCAGAGCCTTCTTGCTTGGCGCGTAATTGCAATTCAGCACGAGTAGCAGCATTTGCTTGCGGTAAATGTGCTAAGCCTTGCGTTAAAGCGCGAAAATACATCATTGTGCCGCCAACTAATAACGGGATTTTTTCCTGTGCATGAATATTTTTGATTTCACGCAACGCATCATGGCGAAATTGCCCTGCTGAGTATGGTTCGCTAGGATCAACAATATTAATTAATCGATGCGGCGCCATTTTTAATGTTGCAGAATCTGGCTTAGCGGTACCAATATCCATACCACGATAAACCATCGCTGAATCAACACTAACAATTTCAAATGGAAAATGCTGCACCAATTCAACCGCCAGCGGCGTTTTACCTGATGCAGTTGGCCCCATTAAACAAAATATTTTTTTCGAATTTGTCATTTATTTTCCTACACCGTTCATCCTTATATCTTGAAGCGCTTCGTCTCGAAGGATGACAAGCTTAACGACCACGTAAAAATAATTTATCTAACTCATCTAATGATAATTCCACGCAAGTTGGCCGCCCATGATTACATTGGCCGCTGTGATCAGTCTTTTCCATATTTCGTAACAACGCATTCATTTCTGGAATAGTTAAAGAATGATTAGCACGCACTGCACTGTGGCAAGCAAGCGTACCTAACATGCGATTAATGTTTTCCTCAGCACGTGAACTATCACCATGTTCCAGTAAATCAGTAATAATATCGCGGATTAATTGTTGGATAGGGCCGTCAGATAATAATTGCGGCACAGAACGTACCACCGCCGTTTCTTTGGCGATGCGTTCAACATCAAATCCTAATGTCAGAAAAAATTCTTTTTGTTCTTCAACACAATTTGATTCACGTTCACTTAACGTTAGCGTGATAGGGATCAACAAATCTTGTATTGCCATTTTTTGCGTTGATAATGCTGTTTTCATTTTTTCATAAAGAATTCGCTCATGTGCAGCATGCATGTCAATCATCACCAACCCTTTATCATTTTCAGCTAAAATGTAAATTCCTTTTAATTGACCAATTGCAAATCCCAATGCAGGTCGAGCCTCATCCGAAATTGTTTGTGTCGGTTTTTGTAGTGAATGATACAAAGCCAATTGTTCTTGCACTGTTGGCACAGCATGATGGTGTTTATATTCTTTAGCATAATTAACTGATGAAATAGTTCTTGGCGATGGTGGTATTTGCGATGTTACTTCTTGAGTTGTTGTTATATCACGATGTTCTCTATTCTCATGTGTCGCGCAGTCATGATCACCAGGCCGCATATTGGCTAACGCATCATGCACCGCATGAAAAATAAAATCATGCACAACACGCCCTTCACGAAATCGCACTTCATGTTTAGTGGGATGCACATTCACATCAATTTGTGACGGTAGAATATCTAAAAATAAAATATAAGCTGGATAACGATCGCGATATAACACATCATGATAAGCTTCTTTAATCGCGTGCATCACTAACTTATCGCGCACCATTCGACCGTTGACATAAAAATATTGTAAATCAGCTTGGCTGCGCGAAAAAGTTGGCAAAGCTAGCCAACCACTTATTTTCATGCCAGCACCTTCTGCTTCAATATGCACAGCATAATCAACAAATTCTTGACCACATAATGCACGTAATCTTTCTGCAGAATGTTCAACTGAATGGGTCGGATAATATTGACGAATAATTTTTTGATTATGTTTTAAGGAAAATCCAACAGAAAAAGATGATAACGCCATGCGCTTAATCAATTCGTCAATATAATCAAATTCAGTTTTTTCTGTGCGCATGAATTTGCGGCGTGCTGGTGTATTGAAAAATAAATCATGCACTTCAACCGTTGTGCCTTGCGGATGCGCCGCAGGAGCTATTTCTAGTTCAGCATCACCGGCTAGCTTAATTTGCCAACCAGTATGGTTAGCTAATGCCGAAATTAACGACAAACGTGATACTGAACTAATACTCGCCAATGCTTCGCCACGAAACCCAAGTGTCATGATTTGCGATAAATCGCCCGGTAGTTGAATTTTGCTCGTTGCATGGCGGCTTAATGCTAGCGGCAAATCATCTTGATGAATGCCAGCACCATTATCGCGCACACGAATCAATCGAGCACCGCCTTGTTCAATATCAATATCAACTTGATTTGCGCCTGCATCCAAGCTATTTTCGACCAATTCTTTTACAACTGAAGCTGGCCGTTCGATCACTTCACCCGCAGCTATTTGGTTGGCTAAAAGAGGAGTCAATTTTTGAATTCGCTGCATGAGATATCTCTTATATCAAAACTGATGGATAACAATAGAGTGAAACAACCTTGATGACAAGTACCGTATTGCCTCCGTCCAAATATTCACCTAGAATCTGGAAAAATTAAAATTATACGGAAAGAACTAATGAAAATTAATACTGATAAAATCATCATTGACCCTACAAAGTTACAAGAAAATGACGGCTTTTATCTCGGTTGGGTTTTACAGAAACTTGCGGCCGATAAACAATACTATCTTGAAACTAAAAATTATTATCCAATTTATTTTCTTGGTGAAAAACCAGCCGGTACACCAGAAGCGATTTATAAAAAATTACAAGGAAATCTGTACCACATACAATTCACACACAATCTTATTTGGCGTCAATGTGATCATGATCAAAATGATTTTCGCTTTGAAGTACTCAATAATAATGTCATTGGCGAAGGCGGCTATGGATCTGTTGAAGAAATCATAGGTACGCTTGCGCCTGATCAAAAGCGAGGTATTATTTTTAAACCGCATCATAAACGTATTGTTAAAATCCAATCTGCATCAACTGATACTAGCAGGCGTGAATATAAATTAGCGCAACGCATTCCTGAATTACATGTTAAAAAACCTACTACCTTTTCGCCGAAATATTTTATTAATCGCAGCTTTATCGTGATGCGAAACATTGAAGGCAAAGAATTACGTATGTTAATAAAGGATGATATCAGCAGAAGGGAAACGTTATCTCTCCTTGAACGGCTTGATTTATCTCGACGACTTGTTACTGCCTTAATGAAGCAACCTCATCAACATCAAATCATTCACCAAGATATTAAACCATCAAACATCATCGTCACTCAACTACCTAACCAACCGTCAAAAACCACGATTATTGATTATGGCAGTGCGAATGATAAAAATGACGTCATGCAAACTGATGGATACACCGCACTTTATGCTTCACCTGAACAGCTTGATAATAACCGATGTGATTTTTCGTCAGATATTTTTTCCATGGGAACAATATTAGCTGCACTTTGGCGGGCAGATGAACATCCAGCAATAAAATTAGCAAACAAAAACGAAGGAAAATATTTCCCTCCAAAGAAATCGATAAAGATTAATAATAAAATTGAAAAACTTCTTAAGAAAACTGCATATCATTTTAAAATCGAACATGCTTTCAAAGAAATGGATGATTTATCTAACGAACAAAAAAAATTAATTAAAAATATACTTTTACAAATGACTAATGTCATTCCTGAAAAACGACCAATACCAAAAGAAGGAATTGATGTATTTGAGGATATTTTATTTGACATTCGTGCTAAAAATTATCCTGAATCACTTAAAACAGAAGCAAAAAACGCTCATCATATTGGAAAAATACTAAGAGATGAATTGTACGAATTAGAAAATCATCACCAAACAATCACATCACAAAACATCATCCTATTATCAAATTCGTTGCAAAGAGCTTTTTTCATCATTCATGATGATGCTAATTTAGTAACTGAATTATTAGATCCGTTACAGAGCGATGTTTTTTTCAGTGTTGATAAAAGCAAATATGCTGTATTAAACACAGCGAAAAAAATACATGATGATTTTCATACTGCATTTTCAACAATCTCTTCCTTAAAAAACGAAGTCATACAGCAGAGAAACATTTTACAGACAGATAAGCTAGAAAAATATTTGCAAGAAACAGTTGATGAGCTTAATCGGATCTCAACACTCATTGACCATGCACTGGCAAAAATCAATGTTGCTTTAACTTTTGAAAATATTGTAAATGTCACCATGAAATTAAATAAATATATTAACCAGTTGCAACCGCTCTTAGCTATTTGTAAGAAGCAGATATTGTCCGCTCATGAAATTAAGCAAGCACAGGCATCGTTAAACGCAGTTGAAGAATCATTTCCTTTTCAGGTTAAGTTTAAATCATTTTTTGATTTAAATAAAAATACGGACATTGAAGCGGTGAACCTGTCGTCTAATCATAATGCGGCATCTTTCAATACTTCTTCGCCGCGCAAGGTATGAGCATTAATTTTGATAACTCGTCCATGATCTTCGAACGAGAAATGACAGCTTAAATCAGCAGGCGGAAGCAATGGATCCCCTTTTTCTGGCCATTCAATTAGGAAAATGGCATTTTGTGAAAAATAATCGTGTATGCCGATGTGTTCTAATTCATTAACATCTTGTAAGCGATATAAATCGAAATGAAAAATTTTTTTACCGCTTACTTCATATGGCTCGACTAATGTGTACGTAGGACTTTTCACTTTTTCTTGATAACCCAAACCACGTAAAAAACCGCGAGAAAAAGTGGTTTTTCCAGCACCAAGCGGTCCATCAAGATAAATAATGATATTATCTGGCGTTAGTTTTGCTAGTGAGCCAGCAAAATTTTGCAATTCTTCTTCTGTGTTTAAATGTTTTGTCATCATGGTTTTTTATCTGCATACGTCATCCCCACGAAAGTGGGGATCTCATGAATCGACACAAAGATCCCCGCTTTCGCGAGGATGACATCTTAAATAAAATCATAAATTAACTAGCTGTCGTAAATACGGCAACAAATCCGTGGCAATCGTGCCACGTTCACCAGCTTTAGCCGCTAAATCACCTGCTGCAGCATGCAGATAAACGCCTAATTTTGCTGCATCTCCCAATGGAATACGTTGTGCAATTAACCCAGCAATTACGCCGCTTAATATATCACCCATCCCTGCTGAAGACATCCCTGGATTACCACGATCGCATACAGCAGGCAAGGTAGGAGGCGCTAATACAAGACTACCTGCACCTTTTAACACGCAAATACTATGATATCTTTCTTGTAACGCACGTAACGCGGATAAACGATTTGTCTGAATCGCTTGAGTTGTGGTATTTAATAAACGCGCTGCTTCACCCGGATGTGGTGTTAATACCCAATTTTTATGTTGTTTATGATGCGCAGCCAAAATATTTAAGCCATCGGCATCAATCACTAGCGGTATTTTTTGTTGCGTGACCTCTTCCCATAACGTTTTAGCCCAGTCAGATTGTCCTAGTCCAGGGCCTAATACAATCACATCAGCTTTGGTAACAAGTGGCTTTAATTGTTCAACAGTCATCGCTGCGTGACACATGATCTCAGGGCAACTAACATTCATCACGACAGCATTCTCTGGATGCGTTGCAACACTAACCAACCCGGCGCCAACCCGTAACGCTGCTTCTGCTGCCATGACTGCTGCGCCAGAATAGCCTTTATCGCCGCCAACAATTAGTACATGCCCTGATAATCCTTTATGCCAATCACGAAGCCTCGGTTGAAGAAATTGAGCAAAATTTTCTAATGAAATTTTTTCAGCTACAGGCACAACAGATGCTAATATTTCTTTTGATAATTGCAGTTCATCGCAAATTAAATCACCTGTATAAGCAATTCCATTACCCGTTAGTAAACCTAATTTTAAGCCCATAAAAGTAATCGTTGCTGTTGCTTGTAAAGCTGTACCTAAAATATTTCCTGTATCTGCATCAATTCCGGTCGGAACATCTAAAGAAAAAATAGGAATATCACATACTTGAATTTTTTTGACAGCGGTTAAAACAGAATCGCGTAATATGTCACGCACACCAATACCGCAAATTGCGTCAATGATTAAATCAATATTTTTTAATTCAATCGATTCATGAAAAGCTTGCATACGCACATGCTTTTCTTGGCAATTTAAAAACGCATTTTTAGCTTCATTTTTTAAATTCTCGTGATCACCAACTTGATAAACCTGCACATCTAATCCGTGTTCATGCGCCAATCGTGCTAACACATAACCATCACCGCCATTATTGCCTGTTCCACAAAAAACAGCGATGCTTTTGGTGCGTGAAAAACGTTGCAACATATAATTAAATGCAGCATTCGCTGCACGCAACATAAGTTCATCGCCAGAAATGTTTTGTTCAATCGCACGCTTTTCTAGTTCGCGAATTTCTGCTGTTTGATAAATATTGATTGCTGTCATCATAATTTCTCTAGCCGAGCGCTTTGTCTAATGCTAATCAACACAAATACCAAGATGATACTAACAACAACACTCAAGGAAGCGCTGACTGAAATAATTATCCAAGGTTCGATCACCATTTTTATACCGATAAAAATTAATATCAGTGCAATACCATATTTTAATAATTGGAAACGATTAATCATTCGCGCTAATACAAAATAAAGTGCTCGTAATCCTAAAATAGCAAATATATTGGATGTCCAAACAATAAATGGATCCCGCGTGATGGCAAAAATAGCCGGGATGCTATCCATAGCAAAAATAAGGTCACTAAATTCAATAAAAACAAGCGCCAGAAATAATGGAGTAGCATATAGCAATCCACTTTTTCGTATGAAAAACCGATTGTCATCAATTTCGTGTGTTAAGCGAAACAAACGTTTGGTTAGTCTAATAACTGCTGTTTCTGCTAAATCTTTTTTGTGTTCTTGCGCAAAAAACATTTTGATACCAGTCAGCAACAGAAATATGCCCATCACATAAAGCAGCCAGTGAAAATGGCTAATTAACCAGGTTCCGATCAAAATGATAATAAGACGCATCATAATCGCGCCCCATATTCCATAAGAAAATATTCGCTGTTGGTATTTAACCGGAATACGGAATTGTTCAAACACCATATAAAAAGCAAAAAGATTATCAACTGAAAGTGATTTTTCGATGAGATAACCAGTAAAAAAATCTAATGCTTTTTTATACGCTGTTGCTGAATCTGTTGTTAGATACAGATAAAACCACAATAGAAAATTAAATAAAAGCGCGCTGCCGATCCAAACACATGTCCAAAACAAAGCTGACCGGATTGATTCAGCATGGCGATGATGTTTTTTTAATGCAAATGTATCGATACCAAGTGCCGCTATTAAAAAAACAGTGAAGCCCGCCCATATCCATATGTTTGTAATGTCGTGCATTCCCTCTCCCTAGCCCTCACTGCCAGATCTTTAAACCTTAAACAATATGTCATGCCAGCATGCTTTTAGCT
>CAZKUQ010000077.1:0-9077 GCA_964555965.1 uncultured Coxiellaceae bacterium | reverse complement strand
CAATCCTGAAATTCATCGTGATTTTGTTAAAATATTAACTTTTGAGCCAGATAAAGATGATGATTCTTTCAGCCAATTAGATAAAGAAATCTTTGGTGATTCAACGCAAATGAAAGAACCAGCGTTGCCAAAATTTCAAATTGATGGTGCTTCTCAAGGTAAAGAAGGGTTTGAACGAATACGCGAAGCATATAATGAAGGAAACCCTTACGCTTTAGCTTTTGTAGATATTCGAATGCCGCCTGGCTGGGATGGTGTAGAAACTATTAAACATATTTGGGAAGTTGACAAGAATATTCAAGTTGTCATTTGTACAGCTTATTCAGATTATTCATGGGAAGAAACAATCGAAAAATTAGGACAAACAGATAATTTATTAATTTTAAAAAAGCCTTTTGATAATATTGCCGTCAGGCAACTTGCATGTGCATTAACCAAAAAATGGCTGCTGATGAAGCAAACACACGAACAAATGATTTCACTGGAAGAAATCATTAAAGAGCGTACCCAATCACTAGAAAAATCTTTATCACTCACACGCGCCACTCTAGAATCCTCTGCGGATGGTATCTTAGTAATTGATAATGAAAAAAAAGTTATTGATTTTAACAATCGATTTATTGAAATGTGGCAAGTACCTCCCATCATTCTTGAATTAAAAGATTTCAATATTTTGTTTGAATATATGTTAAATCAGCTAAAAGATCCAAGCTCATATGAAAATAATATTAACGAATTATTTGCACAAAGAGAAAAAATTGGTATTGATCAAGTTGAGTTAGTGAATGGAAAGGTTTTTGAATACTATTCTCAACCGCATAAATTAAGTGATCAATCCATCGGACGTGTATGGAGTTATCGTGATATCACTAAACGTGTTAATCTGGAAGAAAAATTACATTATCAAGCAACTCGAGATGAGTTAACGGGATTATTAAATCGATATTCCATCATGGAATATATCTATAAATATATTAATAAATCCAAAAAAAACGAACGAGCATCGCTGCTATTTCTTGATTTAGATCGATTTAAACTGATTAATGATAGTCTAGGACATGCTACAGGTGATAAGTTAATTAAAATATTTGCTGAAAAAATAAAACCGTTAGCAGACGACAGACATATTATTGCAAGACTTGGCGGTGATGAATTTGTTATCTTTATTACTAATATACAAAATCAACAAGAAACAATTGAATATGCAAATAAAATTTTAAAAAAATCCAATGAAGCGGTTAAATTGAATGATAGACAAGTCGTTGTTACTGCAAGCATAGGAATCAGTTTCTTTCCATCTGACGGAAAGTCTGCTGATGAGTTATTACAATTTTCTGATGCTGCTATGTACCAGGCAAAAAAACTAGGTAGCAATCAAATTCAATTTTATACAGAAGAATTAAATAGCCAAGCATTAACTAGATTAGAACAGGAATCTGAATTGCGAAATGCCATTGCACGTAAAGAATTCTTTTTATGTTATCAACCAGAATTTGATGTATTCACAGGAAAATTAGTAGCAGTAGAAGCTTTAATCAGATGGAATCATCCCAAAAAAGGTGTCGTTCTACCCATGGATTTTATTCCGCTCGCTGAAGAATCAGGCTTAATTGTCACATTGGGCGACTGGGTTTTGAAATCATCTTGCAGACAAAATAAAAAATGGCAAGATGCTGGATTAACACCAATTTGTGTTGCAGTTAATGTAACAGCACACCAATTTAAACAAATCAATTTTATTGAATCCCTGAAAAATATTTTAAAAGAAACTGATTTAGACCCAAAATATTTAAAAATTGAAGTCACAGAAAATACCATTATTAGTGAACCTGTGGTAGTAACTGTTATGACTCAACTAAAAAAGATGAACGTGCAAGTGGTGCTCGATGATTTTGGCACGGGATATTCTAGCTTAAGTTATTTGAAAAAAATTCCGATTGATGGTCTCAAGATAGATCAATCATTCATTCAAAATATTTCACATGATCGTTGCGATGAAGTTATTATTCGAGCAATTATTTCCATGGCGCAGAGTCTTAATCTTGAAGTACTGGCAGAAGGTGTTGAATCACAAGATCAATTAAAATTTTTAAAATCAAACAAATGTAAAGAAGTTCAAGGTTTTTATTTTAGTAAACCACTCCTGCCAGACGAGCTAGAAGAAATTCTTCGAGGTAATATCAATCAGGTAAAAGAAGATAGCAATGTTGAATCTTAATTATCTCTGTACACAACAAAAATAAAGGTGAATAAATTCACCCTGAGGTTGTCATCCTGACACCATCAATCGGATGAAACATAAACAATACATTCAGAAATAGAACGCCTAAGAGCTGGAAATAAGTATCAGTAAAACACAACTGTCATCAACATAACGAATTATCGCCGTGCGCGAAAAAATTCGCTCATGATTTCGCTGCACTGATCAGCATGCACACCACCAACATAATTCACTTGATGATTAAGAAATGGTTGGCCGAGAAATGATGCGACACTTTGAATCACACCAGTACGAGAATCTGATGCGCCAAATACTAATCGTTTGATTCGCGCATGCACGATTGCGCCTGCACACATCATACACGGTTCAAGCGTCACATAGAGAGTTGAATCAGGTAGACGATAATTACCAACATTTTCTGCCGCATGGCGCAATGCTAATATTTCTGCATGAGCAGATGGATCACACCGTTTAATTGGTTGATTAAATCCTGCGCCAATCAATTGATTATCTTTTACAATGATTGCACCAACTGGTACTTCACCAATCAATGCAGCGTGTTTTGCTAATTCAATTGCACGTTGCATCCATTTTTCATCATGGGCATTCAACACGTGTGTTTATTCCCATTCAATGGTTGCAGGTGGTTTACTAGAAATATCGTAAGTCACGCGCGAAATGCCTGGTACTTCATTAATAATACGATTTGAGACTGCTTCTAAAAATTCATATGGCAAATGCGCCCAGCGTGCTGTCATGAAATCAATTGTTTCCACTGCACGAAGAGAAATCACATGATCATAATGCCGCGCATCACCAATCACACCGACTGATTTTACTGGCAAAAATACAGCAAATGCTTGGCTGACTTGATAATAAAGATCAGTACGATATAATTCTTCGATAAAAATTGCATCTGCTAAACGTAATTTTTCTAAATATTCTGGCTTTATTTCACCAAGCACGCGCACAGCAAGACCAGGCCCTGGAAAAGGATGTCGATACATTAACTCATGCGCTAAACCAAGTGCTTCACCCATTTGTCGCACTTCATCTTTAAATAATTCACGCAATGGTTCAATCAATTTCAACTGCATTGTTTCAGGAAGACCGCCCACATTATGATGTGATTTAATCACATGTGCTGTGCCAGTTTTAGTTGCCGCTGATTCAATGACATCCGAATATATCGTACCTTGCGCGAGCCATTTAATATTTGTTAATTTTTCTGCTTCACGATCAAATATATCGATAAATTTCTTGCCAATAATTTTACGTTTTTTCTCGGGATCACTTTCACCAGCTAATGCAGCATAAAATTCATCACGCGCATCGACACAAATTAAATGAATACCAAAATGTTTTTCGAAAATAGCTTTTACTTGTTCTGCTTCATTTAATCGTAACATTCCTGTATCAACAAACACGCAAATCAACTGATCACCAATTGCCTTATGCAATAATAAAGCGGCAACAGATGAATCAACACCACCTGATAAGCCTAACAACACTTTATCCGTACCAACTTTTTCACGAATATTTTTAATTTCTTCATCAATGATATTTTTAGTTGTCCAATCTGCTTTGCATTGACAAATATCAAATAAGAAACGCTCAAAAATTTGTTTGCCTTGGCCTGTATGAAATACTTCTGGATGAAATTGTAAACCAAAAATATGTTTTTGTTCGTGTGCCATTGCAGCAATAGGACAATTATCAGTATTTGCTATCACAAAGAAATTTTCTGGAATATCACTCACGTGATCGCCATGACTCATCCACACATCTAAAATCGAAATATCATCATTTACCTGATCATGAATACCATCTAACAAAATGGATTTAGCAATAATATTGACTTTTGCGTAACCAAATTCACGTTTATGACCTGGCGCTACTTTACCGCCCATTTGTTCTGCAATCGCTTGCATCCCATAACAAATACCTAATATGGGACAATCTAATTCAAAAATAATGTCTGGGATTCGCGGAGTATGCGTTAAGGTAACTGTTTCGGGACCACCAGAAAGAATCACACCTATGGGAGCAATTTTTTTAATTTCTTCATCTGATATAGAATAAGGATGTATTTCACAATATACACCTAATTCACGCACACGTCGTGCAATCACTTGTGTATATTGCGAACCAAAATCAAGAATTAAAATTTTTTGCACATGTGTTGTCATTAGATATATTTCTCATCGATATTATAATTTGGTGCTTCTTTTGTTATTTGCACATCATGAACATGGCTCTCGCGCACACCCGATGGTGTCACGCGCACAAATTTTGATTTAGTACGAAGTGAAGCGATATCCGGACAACCTGTATAGCCCATGCCTGAGCGCAAACCGCCCATTAATTGATTGATAATGCTCACCATGCTGCCTTTGTATGGCACACGGCCTTCGATTCCTTCTGGCACTAATTTTTCAATTTGAGAAGAAGCATCTTGAAAATAACGATCACTCGATCCATGACGTTGCGCCATCGCACCTAATGAACCCATACCTCGATAAGACTTATATGAACGTCCATGATAAAGCTCGACTTCACCAGGTGCTTCTTCTGTTCCTGCAAATAATCCACCAATCATCACAGCCGATGCACCTGCAGAAATAGCTTTCACCACATCGCCGGAAAAACGAATACCGCCATCCGCAATCACGCCAATCTCAGTATCTTTTAGCGCAGCGCTCACATTGGCAATAGCAGAAATTTGCGGCATACCAACACCAGTGACAATGCGAGTGGTGCATATTGATCCGGGACCAATACCTACTTTCACTGCATCAGCACCTGCATCTGCTAATGTTTTTGCTGCATCAGCAGTCGCGATATTACCTGCAATCACTGCTACTTTGGAAAAATTTTTCTTCACCCAGCGCACACGCTCAATCACGTTTTTTGAATGTCCATGTGCAGTATCCACGACCAACACATCAACACCTGCTGCTACTAAGCTTTCAATACGTGCTTCTGTATCGGCACCCGTTCCAACAGCAGCGCCTACACGTAATTGTCCCGATTTATCTTTGCAAGCAAAAGGTTTGGCTTGTTCTTTTAAAATATCTTTGACTGTGATCATGCCCTGCAATTCAAAATGATCATTCACCACTAACACTTTCTCGATGCGATGTTTATGCAATAATTTTTTTACTAAATCTCTATCGGCTGATTCTTTTATGGTGACTAATCGATCTTTTGGTGTCATGAGATTTGCAACTGGCTGATCTAGGTTCGTTTCAAAACGAAGATCGCGGCCAGTTAAAATGCCAACCACTAAGCCATTTTCCAGCACCGGAAAAGCATTAAAATTAAATTTTTTCACTAACTCCATGACCTCACGAACAGTCGTATGAGGCGAAATCGTAACAGGATCTTTCACCACCCCGCTCTCGAATTTCTTCACTTTTCGCACTTGCGCCGCTTGCTCTTCAATCGGCATGTTCTTATGGATAATCCCAAGACCGCCTTCTTGAGCAAGTGCAATCGCTAAACGTGCCTCAGTGACCGTATCCATCGCGGCAGAGAGCAAAGGGATATTGAGGGTGATTTTTTTCGTTAATTTTGTTTTAAGATCAACATCTTTGGGTAGGATAGAGGATTCACCAGGCAACAGTAAAACATCGTCGAAGGTTAAAGCTAATTCATGTTGGGCTAAGCGCAGCGTTGTTTGTGTCATCGTTAATTTCCCCACCTAGTATTTTGCAGGTTAAAATTAACGACTCATTATACACATTTTTGAAGTAAAAAATAGCATTTTTATCTTGTTATCTTTGAATAGAGTTGATAAGGGTGGCGTCATCCTGAGCCCTGAGTTTATCGAAGGGCGAAGGATCACAATAATTTTATTCCTTCTTTGGCGCTGATATGCCAGCTTTAGAAAAAATACCTTCCAAATCAGTGCTCAAATAAGTATTAAACGAATCATTGGTAAATTTAGCCGCTACATTAGTTGCTTTTTCATCTCCTTGTTGCAATTTTTTCATGAAACCTGGATTCAATTTAGCGTGTTTACTGACCTTTTCTTGCATCTTACCTCTATCCATTTCTTTAAAAACACAGTGTGATAAATCCAATCCTCTATCTTTTAAAAATTCATAACAAAAATATAATGACTTTAAATCTGGTTGATAATGACCGCTGTAATTAGTAATCGTTGCAATCGTTCCATCATCTTGAATATTAATTTCTCCTGCAAACAATACATCACCACCGCTCATAAATGCACTATGATGAAATTTACTTTCAATATGATTACCAATAAAAATTTCACCGCGTGCATTGATTACTAAGCTCGCAAAATTATCTTTATTATGAGACGAAAATTGTTTAGTTGATACTGGTACTTTTTTAAATGGAACAATCCCTTGCCCATTAAATTCCGTGCAGAATAATTTTCCTGCATGAGGAAAAACACGATAAGCATCGCGTTCTCGTTCATCTAAATAAGCAATATTTTCTAGATATTTTTTTTCATCAGGGTCATCTGGATTATAAAATTTATATGTTTCATAAATTTCTTGTTCAGCAGGCTTAAGCTCATTCATTTGTTCCATTTTTTTAGCTTTGCCGTTACCAAAAAAATGAATCGCTTCTATTTTTAAAGCTTCATTTTTTAATATAGATTCCACCAAACCTAATGTAATGTTTCTTCGTCTTGCATCCAAATGTTCTTTCATGCGGCGCTTGAGAAAGTTTTTTCTTGTCTCATCTTTTTTTGGGCGTGACAAATGTTTTGGCAGTTGATTTGGTAAATAGTTGGGATCAATTTGTAACAATTTTTTCGTATCATTACGAATTCGTCTAGTCATTGCTTCACAATTAAATGTCATTAATAAATAATTATTCACATCAAGTAAAATGGACGCTGCAGTTGCTGTACCACCCACTAATTCTGGATGTGTTTCCAATATATCTAATACACATAACGACAATGCCACACATTCTGCAGTAATGAGTTCAGGCGATCGTGCTGTATGAAGAACTTTAGCAAGATATCCGATCAAATTTGCACGTTTATTGGTTGCTTCATCAGATTTATCCCTTTTTAATCTTGATAATTCTTGTATGGATTGCTCACATTGTGAGATTAATTTTTCGGGGTTGATATCGATAGGATGTTGAATAATAGTCTTTGTTTTTACTTGAGATAACATTACAAAATCCTCGTTGATTATTATTATATTTAGTATAGAGCATCTTTTAAATTGTAACCTAATGATTGATATATCAATTTTAAAGAGATATGATTTGCCAGACTCTTAAGATAAGGATGAAAAAAATGAGTATGTTTCGCACATGTTTGTTATTTATTTTTTGCTTACTTCCAATCAGCCACGTATTCGCTGCGCAAGGAATTTGTGCGCGCATCACTGGCTCTTGGTATGGCTCATTTACACTAAAAGAACCGCGTGATTGCCATTTGTATCATGGCTGCACACACGAACTTTTCATTCATGTTAGCCGTGATGACGGGCCCATTTATCAAGCACAAGTAAGACCCAAAGTTGGTCAGCCGGGTGTCTTTAAAATCCGTTGTGAAGAAGGAAAAATTACGTCACCATCACATCCGGATAGTCAAATTGAACTAAATTGTCCAGACACAAAAATTTGTTTAGTAAAATTCAATGATGCAAAATTAACCGCTTCATTATTAGGCGCGGGTGTGGATTAAATATAAAAAGAAAAAATTATGGAACAAAAAAACGAAGTTATTTACACAGTCAGTCAACTCAATAATGAAGTGAAATTTATTTTAGAAGATACATTTCCATTCGTTTGGGTAGAAGGCGAAATTTCAAATTTTGCAGCACCGCATTCTGGTCATTTTTATTTTTCATTAAAAGATTCAAGTGCACAAGTTCGTTGTGCAATGTTCCGCAGCAATCATCGTCATTTAAATTTTTCACCTAAGGATGGCTTGCATGTGTTAGCAAAAGCACGTGTTAGTTTGTATGAAAATCGCGGTGAATATCAGTTAATTGTTGAAGCGCTAGAAGAACGCGGCGAAGGAAAATTACGTCGTGCTTTTGAAGTATTAAAGAAAAAATTGGATACAGCCGGGTTATTTTCTGCTGCGCATAAAAAATCTATTCCTTCTCATCCAAATCAAATCGGCGTGATTACTTCTCCAACTGGTGCTGCGATTCGCGATATTTTAACCGTATTAAAACGCCGTTATCCTTGTGTTCCTGTCATTATTTATCCCACATTAGTACAAGGTAATACTGCTGCACCAACTATTGCTGCAGCGATTGAAACGGCTAATCGGCGTAATGAGTGTGATGTCTTAATTCTTGCGCGTGGCGGCGGATCACTCGAAGACCTATGGCCATTTAATGAAGAAATCGTTGCGCATGCGATTTTCAATAGTCATCTTCCAATGATCAGCGGTATTGGTCACGAAGTTGATTTTACCATTGCTGATTTTGTTGCTGATGTGCGCGCACCTACTCCTTCGGCTGCAGCAGAAATTGCCGCGCCTGATGCAGCTGAAATTTCGCAGAAATTAAATCGTCAAGAATCACGATTAGTACGATTAATTCAAAATAAATTATTAAGTGTGAAACAGCATCTCGATTGGTCACAAAAACATCTTTTGCAGCAACATCCCAAGCGTAAATTACTTGAAAAAGTGCAACAACTTGATTTTTATGAGCTAACACTCACGAAATTACAACAACAATATTTAAATAAATTATGTGTGCGTACTCAAGAATACGCTACAACATTATTATTCTTATCGCCTACTCAAAAAATTACTTCAACACAAAATCAAACACAGTTATTGAATCAACAATTGAAAAATCTAATTTCCATACAGCTTGATCATAGTAAAAATTCAATG
>CAZKUQ010000076.1:0-9636 GCA_964555965.1 uncultured Coxiellaceae bacterium | reverse complement strand
GAAGCTAATGCAACGAAGAAATAAAATAAAAGACGTAGGTTTGGAAAGAAGTCTAATGATGAGATCTCCTAATTAGTATGTGATCCTTCACTTTGTGCATATAAAGCGTTATCATTTTTGCACAGGAGAACTTATCTTATGCAAAAAAAATTAATTTTAATATTACTAGCTGGATTATTTTCACAACTCAGTTTCGCTGATACCTGCCCCAGCGTGAAAGACATTCAGCAGAAAAAAATAGCTGGTTGGAAAGCCTATGATAGTGATGAAGGCACATTATTATCTGCAAAACGCACTAAAACTTTTTTACATTCAGCAGAACAATTTGTGCTGGCTGAATGGGCAACAGACTCGCAAAAAAATGGTGCGATTCATTGTTATTATCGCGATAAAAATGGATCTGATCTTGAAGCTTATCTCGCAAAAGGACATTTTGTTCCAGACAATAGCAAAGTATGGTATCAAGTGAGTGGCGCCTTGCAATGCGCTGCTAAAAATGAAATGTGTCAATTTAAAAATATTATTCAGCAAGCTCAACTAGCAAAAAATTAATTTCATTTGACGCTACTCTTGTTATCCGCTAAAGTCCCGCACGCGTTGTAACAGGTGTCGGGAAGTTGGTGCGAATTTTTTATATTTTCAATGCCAACGCTGCCCCCGCAACGGTAAGCACACAATTATTTATTTTATCACCACTGTGCCACAAACATGGGAAGGCGATATAACTCAAAAAGTGCAAGCCCGGAGACCGGCCTGCTACAAAATTAATTTATTGTAGCGGAGGGCTAACAATGAGTATACGCACACTCATCTTTGTTATCATTTTATTATTATCAAGCATCGTGCTTGCGGAAAAAATTATTCCGTCAGTGCATGTTGTATCTCATTATTCAATAACAAATGGGCCGCAACAACTCATTAACAAAAAAAATATTATTGAAAGTGGTGCAACCACTATCGCGCAAGTGCTGCAATATCAAGGTGGTGTGCAATTACAAAATGCTAGCGGCAATGATAGGCAAACAGCGCTTGGTTTACGTGGATTTGGTGCAAACGCAAGCAGCAACACATTGCTGTTAATCAATGGTATTCCGATTACTAATCCGGATATGTCGCCACCAGATTTAAACGCTATCCCGCTTAAGGATATTAAAAGTATTGAAATTATCGCAGGAAGCGAAAGTGTGCTATACGGCGATCAAGCAGTTGGCGGCGTGATTAATCTTTTCACGCAAACAACTCAAAAAGAACGATTGAATTTAGCATGCACATTAGGCAGTTATCATGCTGTCAACTGCCGGGCAGCCGTTGCAAATTATTATCGAAATTTAAATTATTTTTTCAATTTCACGCAGCAAAAAACAGACAATTATCGCGAACATAATCATGATGATGAACATCATTTTGCTGGCAATTTTTATTATCCGTTTGCCTCTGGCAATATTCATGCTGACTATCAAATTGGCATCGAAAACATGCAATTTCCTGGCGCACTCACCACACAACAAGTGCGCGCAAATAGGCAACAAGCTAGTAATGCGACTGATTATTTTAAAAATTGGAATGGATTATTCCATTTAAACTTACTAAAAAATCTTAACTCCGATTGGCTAATTGACACTGATTTTTCACGCCGTATGATGCATGGCAGCGGCGTGTTATCTTCACAATTTTCACAAGGACGCACGATTAATTTTATTAAGCCAACACTCAAAGGATCATGGAAAAATATTTTTATTACAACGGGTGCGGATGCGCAAACTGATAGCTATCAACTCAATTCTAACTTTGGAAATAATGCCAATTTACAGCAAAAATATGGTGTTTTTGGCCTCATGAATTTGCCTGTTCGCGCACCATTATTTTTATCACTCGGAGCGCGCGGCGCACTTCAAGAGAATCATTTAACTTCTTTTAACTCAAGCAATCATTTAAATCGTGCTGCCGCTACGACAATAGGAATTAAATGGAAATTGAAACATGGTTATCAATTTTATTTACGACGCGCGGGAAGTTTTCGCTTTCCTAAAGCAGATGAAAATGCTTCCGCAGGCTCTGGCATTGCAAATTTACGTACGCAGCGAGGTGCATCGTATGAGACTGGATTTGAATTAAATCAATCATATTTTTCCGGAAATATTAATTTATACCAATTAAATTTGCGCGATGAAATTGCCTTCGACCCACTGCAAACATCAACGCAGCCATTCGGTTCGAATCGCAATTTAGCACCCACTATTCGGCGTGGATTTAGTCTTGCCGGACATAAAAATCTCACAGAAAAAACCACTCTTAATGCGCAATATAATTATGTGAATGCTCGTTTTCAACATGGTGAAAATAGCGGTAATCGTATTCCACTTGTTGCTGAAAATATTATTTTGAGCGGCCTGAATTATCGTATCAACGAACATTTTTCAACCTATGTTGAAGGACTTTTTACTGGCAATCAATACGCAGCTAATGATGATCAAAACATCTCTGGAAAGCTTGGCGGATACACAATTTTTAATATCAATTTGCATTATTTTTATGAAAATTTTACTGCAGATTTTCGCATTAATAATATTTTTAATAAGGAATTTTATCTCTATTCTGTGTATCAAAGCAGTGTGAATACAGACTATTTTTATCCTGCACCAACTCGCAATGTGTCTCTTTCGCTTGCTTATTTGTTTGCATGATTTTCGCAAAATATCAGCCCATATTGGCAAGCAGTCTCCGCTCGACTAGAATAACAATGGATACCACATCACACATTTCATGTTTTGAGGATGCACACATGAATAACGAACATTTTTTTAAGCAGCATGGTAAATTGGTTTTGCCAGCAAATGCCCATAAACCATTTCCGTTTAAAGATCACTCTTCTTTTCAAGCAATCATCGACATTATCGCACGCAAAGATGATCATCATGCGCTCTTGCGAAGCAATTTATCGATGAATTTATATCAAGAATTCATGATCGCATTTGTTTGTCATTTATCATCGCCTGCGGAAACAATTCATTTTGATTTGATGCGCATCTCTTCATCTCAAATCGTTGAAATAAATTTGCCATTCGATGTGCCATCACAACAAATTATTTTTCTATCCAATGCTAACGTCGATTTATTTTTAAGAAAAATTAAGCCTTTTCTCACTCATCCCAATTTTCGCTTCTTAATATGGATGGATATACATGACAATCTAAATAAACATATTGAACATTATTTTTCAACATGTGAAATTAACGGGCCAACCACAACTGACATTGCTATCATCTTAAAAGAAAAGCGCGTTGAATTAGAAAATTATCATCAAGTCATTATTCCAGAAGAATTGCTTGAATACGCTTATTTATATGCTGAACGTTATCTTCCTTCCTCACAAACGCTTGACCAAGCGATTTTATTATTGGATAGCGGTGCTGCACGTGTTGCGGCACAACATAAACATCATTCGATAAATAGATCGATTTTGACAGAAAAAACATTAGCTGAAGTCCTTTCAACACGTACACAAATTCCTGCTTCGCATTTGCAGCCAAGTCAATTTAAATTTTCGAATTTTATTGCTGGCATGCGACAAAAAATTGTCGGACAAGAAGCAGCATTAACTCTTTTTGGTAATGCATTACAACAATCGCATGCACGTCTACAAGCTAATCTTGGTCCTTTTTGTAGTTTTTTGTTAGCAGGGCCCGAGCATAGCGGAAAAAAATCATCGGCTCTCGCATTCGTTGATCAGCTATTTAAGCAGTTCAAAGTGCTGCATTTTGCACAAACGCTAACGCCAAGCATGACTTCGATTACTGAAATAAAATTACATCGTTGCCATGATAAATATTTTGCACCGCTAAAAAATATTATTAATGACATGCCTTATGCAGTCATCTTAATTAATAATATTGAACATGCCTCGCCTGAATTGCTCGAAGATTTGCATCAACTGTTAGCTACCGGACATGTACACGATGCAGAAGATAATGACTATAATTTTAGACAAGCAATCATTATTCTCACTACGACACTAGGTTCAACGCGACTCAATGATGTTGCGAAACATTATGCAACCACCGTTGATGACACACCAAATGATCTATTACATCTCATAATGTCTGAACACCAATCACCATCACAACAGATGAATACACCTTGTTCGTCACAAGAATTAATCGATGAGGTAGCAGCTGAGATAACAAAATATATTCCTGAATCTATTTTGCAACATTTACAAATCATCCCATTTTTACCACTCGACAATCATTCCGTAGAAAATATTGTTCACCAAAAACTTCGATTGCTTAGCAAACAGCTATCGTCGCGCTATGATGTCGAGCTTACTTATGCACCGGAAGTTTTACGTTATCTTGCCAATGAAATTATTTACAAAAAATCGTTGAATAAAAATAGTGTTGATATTGATAAAGTGCTAAAGCAGTTATATTTCACCATTGAACATGCCATTTTCAATCGCACTGATGGAAAGCAAACTTCTAATCTAATTTTGCAGCTAAATGAAACGGGGGAAGTGCTACGTTGTGATTGGAATATGTTGCCTGCAAGGCAGCAGCATCTCAGTTAATTTGGTAACTAAGCTGTTACATTTGAGCCAGGCAGCATGCGGCGCAAAATATTATCTTTTTTAATGTAGTGATGATACAAAGCAGCGCTAACATGAATAGTAACCAATACGATGATGGCAAATGCTAGCGTCATATGCACATTAAATGCAGCTTCCACTAAGGCTTTGTCTTGCGGTACCGGTAAATTCAATGTGAAACTGCCAAGATGCGGCGGTTTGCCGGCTGCACACGAGCCAATCCAGCCAGCAATTGGCATCGCAATTATCACCACATATAAACTGTAGTGCACAACATGTTCTGCTATTTTTTGCCATGCAGGCGTATAAAATGGAAGTAAAGGTTTAGCATTTATACTCGACCAAAGAGCGCGCAATAACATTAAAGTAAGAATTGTTAAGCCGGTTAATTTGTGAATGTTATACGTAATAGGCTGATAATCTTTTGGAACAAATTCAAGTAAAAATCCAAAAATAATCATGAAAAAAATTAAAATAAAAATGAGCCAATGAAAAAATTTTGTGATAGAACCGTAACTATTCAGCGTATTTTTTAAGCCCATGAGTCATACCTCATTCATGCACATAAAAAAAATGGGATGTCATTTGACATCCCATTTTTTGTACTTAAAAATTAAGCAGTTTTGTTATAAACAAAAGTAAATGGGATTGTACCTGTATCCGGGCAAGTGATTGAACTAACACCCGTGTACTTTGGATTACCAACTAAACGTGCTCTCACCGCACTACATACCTGTGTTGGCATTTCTGTAATATCAACTTGATAAGTTGTTGCCGTTGCGCCAGTCACTGTAATGTCACCGCCCCAAGGTGCCGTCATCGAATTATTTGGCATCATTGGTTTGATATTAGCAGTATTTGCTTCTGTTTCCGTTCCGCCATTATATTTTCCAGATTCTTGTGCTAACGCATCTGCATTAGCTTGAATAGCCTGAATCATAGAAAGCACAGCATTTGCTTGTTGATTAGCACTTGAGGTTTGGTAGTAACGTACTGACATCACAATTACCATTGCTGCAATGGCAAGCACTAACATAATTTCAAGTAACGTTACACCAAATGTCGATAGTTTTTTCATAAAGAGTCCCTTCTTTTTGGTTAAGATCCTATTTTATCATCATTTAAAATCAGTATAAATAATTTCTATTGTTGTGAATCATACACATACTGAAAGCTAACTGGACCAGTTGTTCCACAAGAGATAGTAGACACACCTACATACTTTGGATTGCTTGCTAATCTTGGTTTAATTTGATTACACACTTGAGCCGGCATAGCAGCAATCGATACACTATAGTTATTATCGGTATCAGCATTAATAGTTATGGTACTGCCCCATGGCGTCGTAAGAGAGTTATTTGGCATAAGCGCCTGAATGCTGGCCGTATCAACACCACCTTGCACATATGATCCTGAACCTTGTGCCATCCCATCTGCGCTAGCTGTGATATTTTGTATCATTTGTAATACTGCATTTGCCTGTTGGCTGGAGGTGGCTGACTGATAATAACGTATCGACATCACGATAATCATGGCAGCCACAGCAAGAACCAACATAATTTCAAGCAAGGTGACGCCTAGTGTTGATGATTTAACTATTTTTTTCATATAAAAAACCTCTTACTTAATGGTTTAGTTTTAAAATTGCTTCTCCACCTAACAGGTTAAAAAGCTTTGATTCAAATTCAACAAACATTATGGTATTTTTTCCACAAAATTAGCAAGGGAGATATTGATAGGTGATTAAATTACAAGAAGATATTGATTATATTGAAATCAATCCAAAGTCTCCCGCCAAGTACAGTGTCATCTGGCTGCACGGTTTAGGAGCAGATGGCAGTGATTTTGTGCCAATTGTGCCTGAATTACGTCTTCCTTCATCTTATCCGCTGCGTTTTATTTTTCCACATGCTCCTGTTATGCCTGTTACGATTAACCAAGGTTACGAAATGCGCGCTTGGTTTGATATTTATGATCTAAGCATTGCCGCAAAGATTGATGAAGCAGGTATTGCAAACTCTGTTGCTACCGTGGCTAAATTTATTCAGGCAGAGCAAGATCGCGGGATTAAAAGCGAAAACATTATTCTTGCCGGTTTCTCTCAGGGCGCTGTCATCGCGCTCATTACTGTACTTACTCATCAGCAAAAACTAGGCGGCGCTATTGCACTTTCTGGTTACTTACCACTAGCAGAAAAGATGTTGCAGAATGCAAGCTCTGCGAACGTAAATACGCCCATCTTTCTTGGCCATGGCACACAAGATCCCATCGTCCCTTATGTGCTTGGCACAGCCACTTATGTTGCCTTAAAACAAGCTAACTATCCTGTTGACTGGCATAGCTATCCCATGCAGCACGCTGTTTGCGAACAAGAAATTCGTGATATCAGTGAATGGACTCAAAAAACATTGAGCATGTAACAAGATGTGATTTCTCAAATGTCCATCTGCTCAGTCAGTTTGAACGAAAAATCGAAGAGAAAGCGCAGCATACATAAAAGTATGTGAGCATTTCGAAGAGATTTTTCGTTTGAAATGGCCCGCAGATGGACGTTTCCGTTAATCAAAAATAAATGAAAGACCGAGTGAATAAAGCTCTAAATTTCCTGTACTATTATTGCCTTGTGCGCGTGCCCATTCTGCCAGAACAGCCAGTTCTGGAATAAAATAATATTGCGCACCCGCAGCCATATATAATCCTGTTGCGCTATGCGAACTGCTACCAAGCCCTATCGCATTTGCAGCAGTAGCATTTTTGATACTCAATGATGACGCAACTCGACCAACACCAAGCTTAGCAAATGTTTCAAACCCAGAATTATTAAACGGTAAAATGCCTTTTGCAGCGATGTCATATGAATAATGTCTATCTTGTCCTGCGGTGGTGCCAGCACCATTTTTAACACTGGTATTAGCATAAAGAGAGTAGCCTAGTTCAGCCGTAAAATATGGCATGAATTTGTAACCCACCGCAGCACTTCCGCCTAACCCCGATGAGCTGGAATTGCCCGGATAAGTTTTATTGGATAATTGCGTGGATCCACCAGTTGCTTCGAGATACCAACCATATGGCACTGACATCACAGCAAAAGATGAAACGGAAAAGGTGACTGCTGCCAAGCCGCCAATCGCTGCAAGTAGTATTCGTTTACCGTACATGAAAATCCTCCCTAATTAATATGCTACGCGTATTGCGACTATATTATCACGATTGTAATAAAGCAATATCAGCCACTTGCAAAAACATTTTACGTAACTGTGATAATAACAATAATCGATTTTCACGCCGCGATTTATCGTCAGTCATCACCATCACTTGATCAAAAAAATCATCGACTGGCTTACGCAATTGCGCCAACTGCAATAACACTTTGTCATATTGACGTGCCTCAGATAATTTCATCACAATTGCATTTTGCATTTCTAATTGTTTTGCCAATTCTATTTCTACTGCGTTTTCAAACATAGCCGGATCAATTTTTTGTGCATCAATTCGATCAGTATATTTAGATAAAATATTACTAACACGTTTATTTGCTGCACTTAATGCATCTGCTTCACTAAGTGTTTTGAACGCTTGCACCGCTTTAATGCGCTCATCCACATCAAGCGGATTACTAATTTGTAGTGCTGCAACCGCTGCAAATATATCTGCACCCACACCTTGCTCTTGATAAAAGGCACGCGAACGTTCTTGAAAGAAAGACAATATTTGTGGAATAAGTTCAGCATTTTCAAATTTTACGCGATAACAATCCACCGCCGATTCTAATACATCACGAAGATCAAGATTAATTTTATTTTCAATTAAAATACGCAGCACCCCGATTGCTGCACGGCGTAATCCATAAGGATCTTTATCACCCGTTGGAATTTGATTGATGCCAAATGCACCCACCAAATTATCAATGCGATCAGCCAAAGCAACAGCACGTGAAACAGGATGTGTTGGTAATAAATCACCTGCAAAACTAGGCAGGTAATGTTCTTTGATTGCTAGCGCTACTTCACTTGCTTCACCATCTTGTTGCGCGTAATAAAAACCCATTATTCCTTGCAATTCAGGAAATTCATTTACCATGCTGGTAGTCAAATCTGTTTTAGCAAGCAATCCTGCGCGAGTTGCCAATTCTGCATTCGCACCCATTTCTTTCGCAATCAATGCAGATAACAGACTAAGGCGCTCAGCTTTTTCGTATAAAGTGCCTAACTTTGCTTGAAACACAATTCCTTCTAAACGTTGCAATCTTTTTTCCAGACTTTCTTTTTTGTCTTCCTGATAAAAAAATGCCGCATCAGACAAGCGCGCTCGCAACACTCGCTCATTGCCATGCGTCACATGCTTTGCATCCTGACTTTCAATATTACTCATGGTAATAAAGTAGGGGAGTAGCTTTCCTTTTGCATCTACTACTGGAAAATAACGTTGATGATCTTGCATCGCTGAAGTTAATATTTCTTGTGGTAAAGCTAAAAATTTTTCGTCAAAACGTCCGCATAAGGCAACGGGCCATTCGACTAGGCCGGTCACTTCACCTAGCAACTCATCACTCATCAATACTTCTGCATCGCCATCAATATTTTTTTTCACGCATTCGATTGCCAATTTGCGTATTTTTTCGCGGCGTTCAACGAAATCAGCTAACACATATTCTTCTTTTTTTAATAAAGAAGCATAAGTCGCCGCATGCGGAATATTTACCCAATTAGGTGCCATAAATCGATGACCGCGTGTTTTTCGATCTGCCTTACATCCCAAGATGATTGACTCGATAACATGATCACCATACAACATCACCACCGAATGTACAGGCCGCACAAATTGCGCCTCACCGTTTCCCCAACGCATACGTTTTGGAATTGGCAGTGATTGCAACGACTGCTCAACAATCGTCGGCAATAATGCAACAGCCGTTTTTCCAGCCACCTGCTGCTTAAAACCCACCCACTCACCTTGTTCTGTTTTGATGGTAAATAAATCGTTTGGCGCGACACCACATGATTTTGCAAAACCAATACAGACTAAAGTGGGTGTACCATTTTTATCATAAG
>CAZKUQ010000075.1:3171-9644 GCA_964555965.1 uncultured Coxiellaceae bacterium | reverse complement strand
TAAAAAAATTCCGAGACTATTTCACACCGAAAGCAACCGATGTGATCACATCTGGCAAGCATTTTAATATGCAACATTTGCTTAAAGCATTTGAAGTTTATAATCAAAATTATGAACCATGGAGTGGAGATCAATTATCATTATTTTGGCGGGAAGTCATCGGTTACTTACAACGACTAGTGCCTGCCTGTTATGCGCAAGCATTTTGCCAGGGGTTATACAATGTTGTTGAAGAAAAGAAGCCATTAGTTCGTGATTTTAAATTAGATAACGGTGCGGTTTATTATCCTCTCGATCGTGATCATACTTCGCTACTAGGTAAGGATTTTGGTGTTTACAGTTTCGGCTGTGGGCGCAGGGAGCGTGAGTGCGGGCAGGGGGGATGTAGTAACGCTTTGAAAAAACTATGTCCAGCAAAAGCAGCTGAGCTTAGGAAGTTTAAAACCCGTTTGATATTAGATCATCGTTCGCAGGGTTGTCAGATTGTCCGATACGTTTGAGTAACAATCCGGCTGCGTAAGCACCCAGTGTTGTGTCCCAACATGTTAGACATCGTTTAATTAGTTCTACATATTCCCAAGTGTCTGACCCGTTTATCTCAAAACGCAATGCAAATAATTCTAATTGCCAGTTTTGATCTATTGATTTTTTTGATAAACTTTCAGCGGTTTCTGTTATCATTCAAGGCTATCAAACTCGCAACTTTTTAATAGGAAAAACTCATGCGCGTAGACTTATTGGCAAAAATCAAATATCAACTTTTGATAACCCTGTTAATAACCGCATTTTGCGGACAGATATTTGCTAATCCTGTCATTCCTGTCCCAACTCAACCACTGCAACCCACTTTCACCCCCGGTGTCCCAAATTTAGATGCCACTGGTTTTATCTTGCTCGATGCCAATAGCGGTAAAATTTTAGCGCAAAAAGATGCTGATAAACGCATGCCGCCTGCGAGTTTAACCAAATTGATGTCCCTCTATATCATTTCTGCCGCGCTTAAAACCGGGCAAATTCATATGGATGATAAAGTACGTATCAGCACAAAAGCCTGGAAAACTGAAGGCTCACGCATGTTTGTTAAAGTTGGCGATGAAGTGCCTGTTAAAGATTTATTGCAAGGAGTCATCGTTGCCTCTGGAAATGACGCAACGGTTGCACTTGCAGAACATGTGACGGGTACCGAAGAAACATTTACCAGTATGATGAATCAACAAGCTAAGCTGCTTGGCATGAATAATAGTCATTTCATGGATAGCACTGGCTTGCCAAATAAAGATCATTATTCAACAGCACATGATCTCGCTATTTTAACGCAGGCTTATATAAAAAATTATCCGGAAGATTATAGTTTCTATTCTGAAAAATGGTTTACGTGGAATGGTATTCGTCAACCAAATCGCAACCGTTTATTATGGCGATATCAATATGCTGACGGCTTAAAAACCGGTCACACAAGTGAAGCAGGTTATTGTCTCGTTGCCTCAGCAAAAAAAGATGGCATGCGTCTCATCAGCATTGTACTTGGTGAACCAAATGATCAAGCAAGAACAGAAGATTCCATTCGATTATTAACTTATGGTTTCCGTTTCTTCGAAACCCACAAACTTTATAACGGCGCCACTCCACTGATCCAAGCACGCGTTTGGCAAGGTGAGAAATCGGAAATCCCAATGGGGGTCACTGAAGATTTTTATGTCACCGTTCCTGCTGGTCAATACAAACGATTGGAAGCGCGTCTACAGCTGAATAACCCACTAAAAGCACCCATTGTAAAAGGTCAACGTTATGGATCAATCAACATCATGCTTAATAATCAAGTGATTGCTTCCAAACCATTAATAGCGTTTGATAGCACTGAGCAAGGCGGCTTATTAAGACGAGCAACAGATTCTGTCAAATTTAATTTACATAAATATTTTTCAAAATCCGATGAAGAATTAAACAGAGGCTAGCATCACCATTAATGAATGACAATATCAATCAGTCGCTACTTACTTTCCCCTGCGATTTTACGATAAAAGTATTTGGACTCGCTTCAGATGAATTCGAGTCCGCTGTTTATGGCATTATTCACAAACATGTGGTCAATGTATCTGATCGTGTGATGCAATCACGCCTGAGTGAAAATGGCAAATATCAATCTTTATCAATACAAATTCATGTTGAATCAAAAGAACAACTCGATCAAATTTACCGCGAATTATCGGCTTCGCCTCAAGTATTAATGGCTATATGAAGACTAACGAATTAATTGTGCGCATACTTAATCAACAAGATTACTTATCTTGCTGGCAAGCGATGCAAGCTTTTACTAATAACAGAAATGAAGAAACGATTGATGAAATTTGGCTGCTCGAGCATTCGCCTGTTTTCACGCAAGGCCAAAATGGTAAAGCAGAACATCTATTAAATCCTGGTGATATTCCTGTTGTGCAAACTGATCGCGGCGGTCAAGTGACTTATCATGGTCCTGGGCAACTAATGGTTTATACGTTAATTGATATCAAACGTAAAAAATTAATCATACGTGAATTTGTTACTCGGATTGAACAATCGGTGATCGATTTTCTTGCTCATCATCATATTCATGCAGAAGCAAAACGCGAAGCACCTGGTGTTTATGTTGGTCATAAAAAAATCTGCTCGATTGGTTTACGCGTACGTAGAGGTTATGCTTATCATGGCATTGCTTTCAATGTTGCCATGGATTTAGAACCATTTAATCGAATCAACCCCTGTGGTTTTTCCCAATTAAAAATGACTCAATTAGCGGATTTATGTTCCACCACTTCTAAAAATACAGCTGAGGTAGGATTGGCCTTAGTAAATTTTTTAATGAAAAATTTAGATTATTCGAAGATAATAAAAAATATCGCGTAAGCAATATCTTTCTTTTAGAGATCTAAAACCGTTTTTGTTCGTGAGCTGTATAACATATAAGCACATAAAAATTAATTGGAATATCATCATGCCAAACGCAAAACAACGAGGCGCAGACAAATTATCCAGAATCCCGGTGAAAATAGAACCAACTGATTCGCCATTGCGAAAACCAGAATGGATTCGTATTAGAATTCCCGCGTCTCCTGCTATTGCTGAATTAAAGCAATTATTGCGTGAAAATAATCTTGTCACCGTCTGCGAAGAAGCATCGTGTCCTAATTTACCGGAATGTTTTACGCACGGCACTGCCACCTTTATGATTATGGGAGACAAGTGTACACGCCGTTGCAGTTTTTGCGATGTGGCACATGGGCGACCAGATCCACTTGATACAAATGAGCCGATTCATCTTGCAGAAACCATCGCGAAAATGAAATTAAAATATGTGGTCATCACATCCGTCGATCGTGATGATTTACGTGACGGTGGTGCTAGTCATTTCACTGCTTGCATTAAAGAAACACGCGCACGAAGTCCGCAAATTAAAATTGAAATTCTTGTCCCAGATTATCGGGGACGAATGGAAGTAGCACTAGATGAAACTGGAAAAGCATTACCAGATGTCTTCAATCATAATATTGAAACCGTACCCCGCCTGTATAAACAAGCACGTCCTGGTTCAGATTACGCATATTCTTTACGTTTGTTACAAGAATTTAAAAAACGTTATCCCAACATTCCTACCAAATCAGGTATTATGTTAGGACTAGGTGAAACAAATGATGAAATAGAAGAAACGTTAAAAGATCTTCGCCATCATGATGTTGACATGGTAACCTTGGGTCAGTACTTGCAACCTAGTCGTTATCACTTACCAGTTGCACGCTACGTCACCCCAGAGGAATTTAAACGATTTGGAGAGATTGCCAAGGATCTTGGCTTTAGCAATGTTGCAAGCGGTCCCCTTGTTCGATCATCCTATCATGCAGACAAACAAGCAGCTGGAGAAGAGGTACGTTAATGGCGGACATGGTTGGTCCTTTACTTCAATGGTTAAATGCAAATCCACAATTAGCAGGGTTTGTCACATTCTTAATTTCAGCCGGTGAATCCATCGCTATCTTTGGCACCATTGTTCCAGGCTCAATCACCATGACAGCCATCGGAACATTGGCAGGTGCTGGCATAATCCCACTTTGGGGAACTATTTTCTGGGCTGTTTTTGGTGCGATTGTCGGTGATGGCATTAGTTATTGGATCGGTCATTATTTTAAAAATCAATTAAGAAACATCTGGCCATTCAAAAGCAATCCCAATATTTTAAAAAAAGGCGAAAAATTTGTTCATAAATATGGTGTGATGAGTGTTTTTACGGGTAGATTCGTAGGCCCTGTGCGCGCACTCGTTCCTGTTGTTGCTGGCATGTTAGGCATGAAACCCTTGCAATTTACTATTGCAAATGTCACCTCAGCTATTATTTGGGCGCCCGCTTACATGCTGCCTGGTATTTTATTAGGAGCAGCATCACTAGAATTACCACCAGATATTGCGCTGCACGTCATGATGGTATTTTTCTTAATTATTTTTGCCTTAGCATTATTTATTTGGATTACAGTAAAAATTCTTAGTCTTGTGCATATACGAGTATCACATTTCCAAGATGTAATTTGGAAAAAAATGAAAAAATTTTCCTTGACCGCTCCCATTACTGTTTTACTAAAACATCATGAAAAACATAAAACACATGGTCAATTAAGTTTAGCCATATTTTTTATTTTTACTACCACTGCTTTTATTTTACTTGCTTGGTCAGTCAAAAATTTATCGTTAGTCACTATTACTATCAATGATGCGGTTTTTCATCTCTTTCGAGGTATACGCAATCCAGATCTTGATAACACAATGCTAATCATTACACTTCTAGGACAAAAACAAGTTATTTTAACTGTCCTTTTTGTTATTTCTTTGTGGCTCGCGCTCTGCAAACAATGGCGTATTGCTTTTGATACCTTAGCATTAGGTGTATTTGCTTCTGTTAGTGTGTATGTCATCAAGCATTTCTTACAAATAGAACGTCCATGGGGAATCGCGACTAATCCTGAAACGTTTTCGATGCCAAGCGGACACACTACCCTAGCGACAACAATTTTCATTGGTCTTGCTTTTTTAATCACACGCTCATTCCGCCCCGGTTATCGATGGCCCATTTTTGCTATAAGCGTCAGCATTGCCATTGCGGTGGGCATTTCTCGTCTTTATTTGGGTGCGCATTGGTTCACTGATATAGCAGGCGCATGGTTATTAAGTGCAGCATTATTAACTATTATCATCATTGCTTTCCAGCGCCATCAACGACCGCATATTAACCCATTACATCTTTTTTTAATTGGATCATTATCATTCTTAATCGCGTTACCATCTTTTTATTATCTCAACAACAAAAAATTACTCGCTCAATATGAGCAAGTTGAGTGGCCAATCATACAAATTAATCTGCAAAATTGGTGGCAAAAAAATGAGGCCATACCCGCTTATCGCGCAAGCTTGTTTGGTTTTCCATCACAACGTATCAATGTTGAATGGGTAGGTAATATAGATAAAATTCGCGACACACTCATTAATCAAGGCTGGTCAAAACCACCAGTGCGAGACTGGATTAGTACATTACATCGGATTGCTGATGTTAGCAGTACACAATATTTGCCGCTGATATCACCGCAATATTTAGATAGAAAACCAGAAATTATTCTCACTCGCATCGTAAGTAATCATGATGGTGAAAAAAGTTTGATGTTTATTCGTTTATGGAATGCAAATCGCTTCATCAAAAATTCTCAAATGCCGCTTTGGGTTGGTATTGTTGGCATCGTCCCACGATCTTATAATTGGCTGTTTAAAAAGCATTCGGATGAAATTGATATCAGCATTAACGATGTTTTTCCAATTAAATCCTTAAAAACGGGGTGGCAAACAAAAATTATCAGTATCACTCCGCCAATTAATCACAAACCTAAAAAATATCGAATTTTACTAATCAAGCCGACACATTTCGAATAACGTCTATAGGAACAACATATGTCACAAGCATTAATTGAGCTAGCACTATTTACATCAAAATCACTGATTGTTGTGATGTTTGTTTTAATTGTATTAATTACTTTTTTTGCTTTATTAGCAAAAGGTAAAGAAAAATTAAAAGGTCGTTTAACAATTAAGAATCTTAATCAAAAATATGCAGAAACTACCGAAGAATTACTCACTGAAATTCTTCCAAAAAAAATATTGAAAAAAACGCTTAAAGACAAGAAAAAAGCTGAAAAAGAAAAAGCTAAATCTGAAGAAACACAGCGAAATCTTTTCGTATTAAATTTTCATGGCGACATCAAAGCATCCGCCGTTTCTACCTTGCGCGAAGAAATTACTGCTGTCTTAAATGCTGCGAGTCCCCAAGATGAAGTGATCGTAAAATTGGAAAGTGCTGGCGGTGTTGTGCATGGTTACGGCCTAGCAGCAGCTCAATTGCTTCGCTTAAAACAAAAAAATATTTTCTTAACAATTGCTATCGACAAAATGGCAGCTAGCGGCGG
>CAZKUQ010000075.1:0-3147 GCA_964555965.1 uncultured Coxiellaceae bacterium | reverse complement strand
ACTGGCAATAAAGTACTTGCAGCTCCTTTTGCTATTATTGGTTCGATCGGCGTCATTGTGCAATTACCTAATTTTCATCGTGTTCTTAAAGATAAACACATTGATTTTGAACAACTCACCGCCGGTGAATACAAACGTACGATTACACTTTTTGGTGAAAACACCAATGCAGGTCGTGAAAAACTAAAAGAAGAAATAGAAGAAATTCATCAACATTTTAAAAATTTAATTACGCAAAATCGACCCATGTTAGATATTACAAAAGTGGCAACTGGTGAACATTGGTTGGGACAGCAAGCACTTGAATTAAAACTTGTTGATGAAATTAAAACTAGTGACGAATATATTTGCGAGCGTATGAAAAATATGAATGTCTATGAAATTTGTTATGAAACGAAAAAAACTTTTTTTGCTAGACTTTCTGGTGCTGGCAGTAGCATTCGCGATAGTTTTTTGAAACTTTTTATCAAACCTACGATTGAGTAATGTGTTAAAACACATTACGTTAGAATTCCTACGTTATGTAATTTTGTAACGCGAATTTCGGATAACAATCCATACAT
The DNA here is from genome assembly GCA_964555965.1 of uncultured Coxiellaceae bacterium. Lineage (GTDB taxonomy): Bacteria > Pseudomonadota > Gammaproteobacteria > DSM-16500 > DSM-16500 > Aquicella. Next base: position 2,584 of record CAZKUQ010000075.1, on the reverse strand, counting down.
AGTATGACATCAATAGCTTATCCAGAATTTGCATTTGTAGCCCAGACAAGCGTTTTTTGCTTGTCCGGTCGAGCTAATACAAAAAAATATTCATAAAAAAATCCTTTAAAAATGAAACATCAACATCGTCACCTTGGATTAATCAGGGTAGATACCAATGTTGTATGCCAATTATTAAATGTTAAATTAACATGAATATTCATTAAAAAAAAATCTTGGAGTGGGAAAAATGAAACAACAACTTACTACTCACAAAACTAACAAAAAATCCTGGCTAGAAGTAAGATGTCAAAAAATCAAAAAGCTAGCAAAAGCTAAATTAGCAACAAGTCATTTTGCACAGCGAATTAAAAAAGCCATTTTTGCTCTACGAAAAAAATTTCATGAGATAGATACTGCTTTCATTTTTGCAACAAAATCATCTAAACGCAAAAAGAGACATTAATAAAACGACTAATGGAATAAGTCGTACTAATAAAAAAAAGAAAAAAAATCTCGGCGTCTAGTCGTATTTTGTTGCTCCTCATCTGCAGAAAATTTTCTGTCGATGAGGATAATTTTTTTTTATACATATTTATATCGCTTCGCGCGAAATAAATTCGCACTCGCGACTTAAGGGGAGAGCTCCCGCTTCTCCCCTTAAGTAACCCCATCGGTAAAGACAGCAGAACATTTTTATATCGCTTCGCGCAAACAATCTTCTCTAAAAAAATCTATTTATTTTTATGTCGAATTAGACCAAGATAGCTCTCCAAAAAGAGGAGCATTTAGATGCAAAATCGAGAAAATAATAATAAAAATGAAAAAACTCCACTACTACCAAATGAACCTGCAGAAAAAACATCCAACAAATTAGTTCGTTATGGCGCAAACACTGCAAAAGGACTACTAGCAGCAGGTGGTGCTGGTGGAGGAATTGCATTTTATCTTGGCCCCGCAGAATATTGTGCAAAAACACCAGGCTGTGGCTTAGAACTAGCGCAAGTCATCACACCTAAAGGTGCATTTGGATTATACGTTATAAGTGGTGTGGACTACGCGGTTATCAACGCATTGTTTTCTGCAATGAGTGTTGAACACTTTATACAATATGTCAAAAAACAAACGACATTAGCAGCTAAAATTGGCAAAGGTGGTGGCGTCATCATTTATGCTTTAGCACAAGATGGTGCCATATTAGTCACTTCACTAAAAACAAGTACTGCAGCGTGGCAAACATTTTTAGCAGTAGGAGGTGGATTACCTGGTGCACTTTATGGTTCAACGTTATTAGCAGAGCATCAAATTCCTCATCTTGCCTCTGCAACAAAATTTTATTTTAACAAAGCCTATCATCCACTGAGAGATTTTTTTCATCCCATCTCGGAAGAAGAAAAATTATTTCGCAAAAAAATTATTCACTATGATTTACAGCGAAAAAATTTTTTTGAACTGCTTGATGCTAATTTAAATTATATTATTCGCAACTCTGATAAATTATCGTTTGACAAAACACAAACCCGCGTTTCTTATTTATTTGGTTTTAAAAATTCTCCTAAAGAAACATGGGGAGAATATATCGTGCACAATATAGGAAATTTTCTTGGTCTAGGTTTAAGCGCCGATTTTGCTACACCATTTGTAAAAAATGCTTTTACTGGTGTCAAAGATTATGTTCCTTCTTTACCACTAGAATTATTGCTTGCCGGATTTTTACTTTCTTCGCAAGCTTACACAAATTTCAAATTAACCATGGATGGCACAACTGGTATCTTAGACACACTTTACGATCTTTTGCGTGGTAAACCAATTAATTCCTTGGCATTTAGAACTCATCCTAAGACCACCGTCATTGCCACTCTCGTTTGTATTTTCTTAGCTGCATTTTCTTATTCTGCGATGAAAATGTTAATGGATAGCGAACTTCCAAATGATGGCTCATACTGGCATAAGGCAAATGAAATATCCGCCATTAATGGTATCGATATCTATCATTTAGCTGGCATGATGCATTTTTTTAATTTACTTCTTACACATCTTTCACGTGATGAGCGTTTACAATTTTTTGCAGAAGTAAAAAATGTTTATGAAAATTTACGCAGCATGACACGTGAAGAGTTTATGGATTTTGCAGAAAAAAATACGCCGGAAGAAAATGCAATGTATTGTATTGAAAGCTTCGATCAAGATCAAAATCCGGCTCATTTAGAGGCGCAAATTCAAATTAAAGTTGAAGACATCACTGATAAACAAGAAAAAAACACAGCCACCACTAATACCACTCCAGTAAAAATTGAAGAACCAGTAGTAACAACAAGCACTCAACCTACTAAAAAATCTGGTGCAGGATCACCACCAACTTTGTTTGGTCGAGTCTATAATTGGATTACTAACACTCATCCGGATGATGATGTGGAAAATGATAATAGTTATGTGACATTGCCGTAGAAATGAGCAGCGGAGAAACTAATAACGCATGTTACGCGGATGTTGCTTAATACGCGAATCTCAGTTAAGAAGCCTGTCATGCCAGCGAAAGCTGGCATCCAGGATTTTATCGCACAAATCTATAACATCATCTAATCAATTATTCAAAAAATTGAAT
>CAZKUQ010000074.1:0-9879 GCA_964555965.1 uncultured Coxiellaceae bacterium | reverse complement strand
ATTCCCATTACTTGGTTTGGAAAGAAGTCTAATTTGTCAGCATAGATTTGATTGAGGTTTCTCATTAACTCAGTGTCTTCAAGTGATCCATAATCCATATAGACATTAAGCTTTAGTTGACCGCAATCATTCAGCTGATCATTAAACGTATTCATATCGCACCAGAAGCCTGCCGAATTAATTAATACATTATGAATTATTTGAGGATTTTTAATTGCAAAATATAATGCATACATACCACCAAGACTTGCGCCTAATAATGCGCTTTTAAAAGGATCTTTAGCTATAGAGTAATTATTCTTAATCCATGGTAATAACTCGTCCTCTATAAAATGTGTAAACCTTTCTGAACGCATCAGATCACGATTTCTTTGAGAGATATCCAAACTATCAACAAATACAGCAATGATTGGTTGAATTTTATTATTTGAAATAAGATTATCAAGTATAATAGGTAAATTCATACCCGTGTCTAAGTACATTTGACCGTCAAATACAAGTAAAACGCCATATTCTTTAGATGACTCATAGCTATATGGTGTTCCTCTCGATAATGAGGATATGGGATGACATAATGTCATGGTCAATAGCAAAAGCTCGAAATTTTATGAAATTTTTACTCATTTTACCAAAGGGTATTTCAGGCTATCCTGAATGTTGTTCAAGCATCTAGCATTTTAACTTTAATTTGAGATCATCAATATTTTTCTCAGCACTTCTGTACGATTTAAAAAACGTACTTGAGTTAGATGACCAATTTGATTTTTTTAAATCTTTTGCGTTAAGCTTATAATCAAATTCTTCATAATCCCGATCAAAATCAAAACTTTCAAACATTTCTTTTGTGTCATTCGTGTATTTAAAAATTTTATTAACTGCTTCGAACCCCTTGTTATGTAAAACAGGGAATTTAGAGAAAAGTTTAAAGTCAAATAGATGTACAATTTTTCTTGCGGCTACTGTTGCTACTTCATCTGGATCAGGAAGGAGTTGAGTTATTAAATAGTCGGTGGCAAATTCAGCGCGTACGGGGCTGAAGCATATTTAAATCGGTCATAAAACTCAAGACCTTCCCTATATCGTTCTTTCATTCTATCTAAAGCGCAGAAATAATCATCATTAGCCAAAACAAACTTGCTTGGATTTAATAAAGTTTCCAGATCCGAAGTAAAACTGTAAGTTGAAAGATATCTATCAGATATCCAATTGATCGGATGTCTCCATGTGTGATACTTATCGATTAAACCTATTTTCCCACCTTGATAGACTGCATTGACGTAGTCCATGTATGAATATTGAGAAGAAAAATCATCCATATCCCAACTACTATATTCTCTATCTAACGCATCATCAGGCAAACGATAAGCAGCAGCGTTGTCATTTTCATTAGAGGTTTCGACCTTATCCTGTTTTTCAGATTCAGAATCATATAAATGTTTCACTGGGTCATATAAATTCGCACGTAATGAATTTTGAATTTGGATATCTTCAATCAAACTATTTGCTACATCTTCTGTTGTACAGCCAGGAACAACCAGCATATCGGTTGTTGCTTTATTTCTCGTCACAAAGTTTGGTGTCGTGATGGGCGTTGCAACCGCCAACTTTGCATTCACAGGCGTAGGTTGCAAGTATTGCAAATTCTGCTTAAATTCCTGATAACCTTCATTGTTGAAAATAGGAATATTTAAATTAATATTTTCATTGTTGATAAACATGGAAACACTGGCAGTGTTAAATAAATCATGAGTATCGTTGTTTTCACCTGGCTTATTTTGAAAACCATCATTGGTTTTATTATTTTGCAGGAAATCAAAAATATTACCGCCCACTTCAAATCCCCGCTTATAATTTTTTAAATGTGTATGGTAATTTGTGATGTGTTTAGCATTTACGTTTGATGAAGCATCAAATAAATTCATATTATCAGCCGTGAATTGACTTGAATTGACGGCGTTAAAATAACTTTCATTTACAAATTGTTCGCCATGTTCATTTTGCATGCCAAAATTAAATGACCCACTGGTTCCAATTTTTCCGTGGACCGATTTATTATCAAATTTATCTGCTTCAGATTTGATGTTCACCGTATTTACGTGTCCTTTTAAAAATTTGGTATCAATTTCAGCATTATCCAAATTCAATGTATTCGCATTGATTGACATTGATGGGCCATTTAATTGATTCACCAAATTATTTTTTTGATATCCATGTGCGCTCGACATATTGAGTGACACATTATTCAACGACAATGTTGATAAATCCAAACCAAATGATACGCCACTTGAATGTTCAGAGTGTTTAGTTGTTAAAGTAGCCCCACTGATTGAAATATCAGGCGCAGATAAATCACATTGATTAGTCCACTTCAATTGATAACCGTTTTCAATATTAATGGAATCAGTTGCAATCAATTCAATATCTTTTGCTTCAATACTTCCATTACCTAATGTTTGAATCGTCGTTTTTGACTTTGAAGATCCCACCGATATTTCAGCACTAAATAATTTTGCTAATGGATCTTTACCTAACAGAAGATGCCCAAAAGAACTTTCAAATGAAGCATTATTTCTTAAATCAGACAAAAATGAATTGGCTTTATTCATAGCATCAATCCCTAAATTCACACCACCAGCCGTAAGACCAAGCACACTAGTAGCATTCGCCATCTGTTGCGCTGCGTTATATATAGGTAATGAATCTGTTGGGTTATATTTGTCTGAAAGGAATGAATTACCACCAAATGAAATCCCTGAATAACTCTCTGTCAATTCAGTTTCTAAAATCGGCCTAGAAAAAGTCATCTTTTTTGCTTGAGCAAAGAATTTACCATCTGTTTTCACGACAAGACCGCGACCAATAATTTCATTTTTAGCACGGATTGAAACATTTTCTTTGCCAAGCAAACTACTGGGCAAATCAATTTCATATTTTATTTTACTATGGTGCTTGCCAAATAGATCGTGTGTTTTGACGGAATGATAATTAACACCTTTGACATCTGTTAAATGAACCGAGCCATTTTTTGCCATAATACCAATTTGTTTTTTTGCATCAATGATCGTTCCTTTGATGTTAATGTTGCCGTTTTCAGTGTAAAGATAAACATTTCCATTCTGTGAATGCATTGATGATGGCGTGATCGTTGATTTAACATCAACGGTAGTTTTATGTCCTGAATGAATGCCATGCCATTGCCAGTGTCTATGTTTTGTTATTTTTGTTGTTATAGTGGGATCAGAAAGAATGCCTTTTTTTGCTAAAATAATGATATCGTCATTTGTATTGAGATGGGAAGTGTGATGCTCATATTTACCATCTGTTTCAATTTGTAGTTTCCCTAACGATGTAGCATTTGAATGATCAATAATAACACCCTTTTTCCCTTTTAAAATTGTTGAATCTCCAAAAATCAAATTAGCCTTATTTGCCTTGAGATAACCATCTGCCGTAATTGAGGTACTAACGTTGGATGTAAATGAATTCGAAAATTTAATATCTTTATCGGAATGATATGACATAGGTACGACAGACCAAATTACTTGATTATTATTAAACGTTAAATTATTTTTAGTCGAATAATTCACTGCACCATCATAGGTAGTTTCAAACTTAGTTTGTTTTGCAACGAATGCATCATGCGATGCCTTGTTGAATTTAGCGCGAACAATTGAATTGGTCTGATCTATTTTTACCGATGAGCCATTTGCAATTTGCAACCATGTATCTCTAATGTCAACTTTTCCATTGCCCTGTATCTTGTTAAATTGACAATCTGAATCATCAATTTGAATATCACCTTTATTTATCACTTTTTCATTAACAGTTACCTTTGATGATCGAATACCTACTTTTGCATTTTTGCCGATATCTGTTTTCCCAATAGTTAATTCGCTCGCATCTACAGCAAAAACAGTTTTTTTATCCACATTTAGTGAATCAATTGAACCCTTACTTAAAATAAATTGTAGTCCTTTGCGCGTTTCTATTTTATCGAATGAAAATTCAGATTTGGCAATAACGGCCACTCCATTATTAAATAGACTGCCTTTTATCGTAGAAGCATAAACATAAGCTTGACCTGAATTATCGAAACGCGAGTCAATGTTGCAACCTGCAAATTCTGCCTTACCTTTATTAGTAATATTGCCATTCACTTTACTACTAACAATGGTTAACTCATTGTCATTTATTATTGTTGAATTGATACTAGAAGACTCGATTTCAGCTTTACCAGTATTAGTAATATCACCTGTTACAAGACTATTTTTGATAAACAGATCTTTGTTGTTTTGAATAACAGCAACACCATCACCTCCTTTTAGTTTGGGTGTTGCATTGATTGAACAATTTTCTAAGTCAGCTTTACCATTATTAATAATAGAACCCGTGATGTAACTGCCATTAATACTTAATTGAGTATTGTTATGTACTGTTGCGGTAATAGCACCACTGTTGAAGATAGGATTATTCCATTGGCCAAATATATTTTTATCTGGATACTCTAAATCCTTAGTATGAATAGACCAATTATTGTAAGCACCAAAATATGGAAGTCCCGTTGAAATAAGTGGGTTTAATATTAATTTCTCATAGGTAGTGACACTATTTCCACCAAGTGCGTATGTGTTCCCAAAATCATATCGTATGTAATCGTTATTAACACTTGATCCTAAGATAAAATTAAAATCCGAATTTAATGCAAACATACTGGTGTTCATATCACTTAATGCCAGTTCGCCGCCAAAATTAGCTGTAGCTATACTGGAATTAGTACTGCCAACGCCTGCAAGAAAATCCATTACACTTAAATTTAAAATCGTAGTGTTATTATTTCCTGATACTAATCGACAACCTGAATTTTCTAAAATCTGCATCACTTGATTTAATTCAGGATTAGTAAATGTAACATTTTCAGGCAGGTTAATATTTTTAAATATATCTAACGAAGTATAAAAATCTGTCGTGATAGCTGATGTGGCGACCGACATAAATAAAAGATTAAACGCTGCCATTGCCGTCAAAAGATTTGCGCTTGATGCATTATCAGTTAATTTTTCAAAGGATGCTTTTGCGTTTCTAGCCAGGAAGTAAGCCGAATATAATTGTAATAAGCTGCTTATTGTTATTTGCGCTGGTATGGTGATAGGTAAAATCGCAGGAGCAATTAAATTTCCCACACTAAGCGAAGTTGCAATTAATGTTGTTAAAATGGTGGTTGGCGAAAGAGTCGGCAATGAATTTTGGAGAAATATAGATAAAAAATTAATATTAATTAAACTAGTGTTTTGCACACAGCCCGCTTTTATTAAACCTAAATAAAGTGATAAATAAGAGGTAGTTGTTAAACGATTACTTACTGACAAATCCCCCACCGAAAAAAAGAGCGGGGCAATGCTGTATAAATCATGAATATTTTGATGACCTGTTAAGGCAATTAGTCGCTTAGCCTCAAGCGAGACTGTGTCTGATTTAAAGTTGCCACGAAGAAATATGTCTTGTGCTTGTATCGATGTAAACTTACTTTTAATCTCACTGCCAGGCTTGGCATGAAATATTTTTTTAGTCTGAGCCGAAAGTGTTTTAGAATTAACGACAGCACCGCTATGTAATACAAAATGACGTGAAGTAACGCCAACATTTTCTGCTAAGGTTTTTCCAAATTGATTGAAATCATTTGTTAATGCAAAATTGACTGTACCGTTAGAGTGTAAATCACCATCATGTAACAAATCATTGCCTTGGAAATGAAGAGAATGATCGTTGAACATTCCAACATCATGCCAAATTTTTCCGCTAAATAAAATATTTTCACTCGAGAAGATAATATCGACTTCTCTAGCATATATTTCACCCGAAAGGTCCATGTGCAATCCAGCATGTAGCCTCATCAAATTATTTAATTTATCAGGATGCTCGATCACTTCGTGGTTTGACTTGGCGTTTGCATAAGCGATTTTTTTCCATGAAACATCTAACTCTTTTGAATAAAATATTTGTCCTGCAAATACCGCCGTTAACTCACTACTTTGGTGCACATAACCATTCAACCAAAATTCGGCACTATTGGTATTTTCAGAATACCGTTCCGCATGAATATAAGTTGCTTCCGACACGAATAATAAACCTGAAAATAGTGCTTGCTCAGCGTTAATCATCAATTTTTTGGTAGAAATGCAACCTTTATGTTCGAAGTTCTTACAAAGTAATTGAATCATTTCAGGCGAGTGCAAGGTTGCAGATTGGTTAGCTTGAACAGATTCAGCCACCCAATTCTCACTAATCGCAACAATACCTTTACCATTTTTCGAAAAAATATCACCTTTTTGGAGTGTGGTATGTGCAAGGATGAGAACTTGATTGTCTGCTTCAATAAAACCTTGCATATCAAATAAAGCGGACTTTATTAAGAACGAATTTACCTTTATCTTGCCATTTGTTTGACAAGTATCAGTCGTATAAACATAAAATTGATTTGCTTTTATTTCTTTGACGCTTTTATCAATCAATAATTTTTTTGAATGAATTAAAATATTATCTTCAATGTCTAAATCAGACGAGATTTTAACCGTTGTACTACCATTTACTATTAAGGAGTGATGACGATTTCTTCCTCTGATAGCAATTGGTTTGGTATTGTAAATAATAATATTGCCATTATTGATTTGGATGTCAGCAATATGATTTTCTGCATTTTTAACGCTAATCCAATAACTACCATTTTGACTTTCGATATTAGGAAACAATTCATCAAGATTCACTTCATAGTATGATTTGGTTGTCTCATCATCTCTGATTAGATCAGCTTCGAAATGATAATCATGCTTAATTAACCGCAACGTATTATTAGTAAATAATCGATGGTACTGATCAATCTGCTGAAATTCCTGTTCAGTCATGTAAAGCGCGGCAGCGACTTGATGACTAACATCTTGTTCTTTTGCTTGATTTAATAATTGTTGTTTTATCGCGTTAGTTAAATAAAACGTTGCTATTTCATTACCAGATTTAGTTTTTATAAACGGCATAACATAATTATTTTTACCAAATATTATTTTTTTATTCATCGATTACGCCCTGGTTTTGAGAAATTAGATCTTAAATTATTCCGATACAAAATATTAGGGTATTATTTACGTTGATTTTGTAGGGTAAAAAATACCCTACTTTTTAGCTTGTTTTATTTGATATAGTTGCAAAACATAAAATTATTTAATGCCAGCGAGAGAATTAGACAATGTTAAGCACACGTAAAGAGCGTGACAAAAAAATATCTGATATTAATACCAATCTTAAATTGGGTATCAACCAATTATCAACATCTTTTTTCTATAATAATTTTTGGAATCGTAGCGTTTCTGACTTAAAAAATAAATTTACTGATTTTGAAAGATTATTAAATAACCCTGAGAGAGAAAAATTGGTACCTGAAAAAATGAGCCATCATATAGATTTTGAATTGCAAACTTTTTCAGACGATGAAAACATTGAAATATTTAATAAATTATGGGGTGTCATTCAATTAACGCTAAGATTATTACTTACCTTCAATGTCAGTTATATAGATTTATCAGTTGCTATTATTGATTATTTTCACATTTTACAAAATGAATATTCGAAATTGTTAGAATCATTCACAACAAGAACCTCTCAATATGTCATTCAAAATAGAAACATTCTCTCTGTAACACTCCAACCCCCACTATCTTCTCAAAATTTAAGCGATATCTATAAGCATCTTTTTCAAGGTTCGCGTTACAATTATTATACTTACTTTTCCTCATACAGAAATAGAGTAATAAAGTTGATTTCCGATAGTCTTGATACCATTTCTAAAAACAGAAAAGAAAGCGCCCTGCGATCGATCTCAGAATTTATGCGAAATAATCCCGACAAAAATGATATTGATTTAATTTATAAAGAAAACGATCATAGTCATATTTATTTTGAATCGTCTAACCCACTTTTATTAAAAGATTATTATGAAAAATTTCGTGATTTGGTGGATAAATTACTTGAATTGCAAAAAACAGATGTTTTAAATCTACATTTAGGCAATGCTGTTGAGATACTCATGCAAAATTTATTTGATAATTACAAAACAATTTCCACTCAAAATAGAATTCTGGGCTCAGTGACACTGTCTACGAATTTCTTTAATGACCGTGAACGTGAACTATCAAAAATTTTATATAGCACACAAGATGATAAAGCTAAGATGAAATTACTGGCGGAACATATTAAACCACTGTCAGAAAAGGCTGAAATAAGTGATCAATCGGCAAATGGTTCTAGGTTGAAACTGGTTAATAAATAGTATTAATGAATTTGATCTCGATTAAATTTTGTAATCATCCGATTTCAACAGCATCAATTGTTGATTAAGCACCCTTGTTTTTATCATCGGCAATTCTAACGCTTTCGCAATTAACTCACTGCGATTATAGCAATTGAGTTTAGTTTTAATTGTCTCAATGTAATGTTCGACTGTTCTTGATGAAATATTTAATTTATTTGCGATCAGTTTTGCTGTCATTCCTAAGGCTAAATAATAAAGACAATCAATTTGTCTAGTAGTCAGTTGAATTTTGTTTTCTTTTTCACGATGAGTTTGTATGGAATCGTTTTCGTGAATAATAATTGAGATACCCATGATCCCTATAACTTTATTTTCACGTGAATAAAGAGGCACTTTATGACTAATTGCATTAATGATGGAATTATTAGGCAATGTTCCAGATTCATAAAAAGTATTAGGGAGATTCTGGTGCATTACTTTTTTGTCATTCTCTAATAATAATTCGTAATCAGTAGGCCAAAGATCTCTATCACTGCAACCGACAAGATCTTCGCTGTCTTTAAATCCGAGTAGATTTGATAAATATTCGTTTGCACCAAGATATTTAGAATTTTTATCTTTCATAAAAATAGTACACGGAAAATTTAGAATCGAGTTTAAATCTAAATTTTTTGCAATATCAAGATTTAGTATATTCTGGAAGAAATCCACAATTTAATTCTCTTTTTAATTAAAATAATCAATCACCAGGTCAATCAAAATTGATTTAGACTTAACCTGCATTTTCTGCTTGATTGTTTCTAAATAATGCTCCACTGTCCGTCTTGATAAACCAAGATGGTCTGCAATTTCACGCGCCGATCTTCCTCGACATAATTGTGACAGCACTTCTTTTTCACGTTTCGTGATATGTTTCATTATTTGTAGCATTGGATCTTGATTATTCAACTTGCTTACTAGCTTACTATTAAAATTTAATTGCATGCTTTCAGATAATTGAATTTTATTGTGAATTAAGTTTTGCTTATCGCTTTTATCTCTAAAATCTTTATAAAAATTTTCAAGCACATCGATATTATTGATATAAAAATTATTAATTTTCTCGTTATCTGGGGTGGAACCAAAGCAATACGCATCCACATAACCATCGCCACACTCAAATATATCGAAGGCATGCGCCACATTAAAATAATGACGCGCATCATGCATTGCAGCCTGATATTTTCCTGTTTCTGGAATCAAATAATAAATTTTTTGTTTCAGCAAATTTTTCGGAACAGGCACAAACATTTTGTATTCATTTTTAAAAAGATGCGCAATCAATGCCTGATTGGTTGACATGTAATACGCACTACCATCATCGTAAAGGCGTGCAAAATTACAGAAGCTAATGCCATATTTTTCCTGCAATGGATGGCAAATATCTTTCATTTCTTTTTCTGATATTTTTGGCGTAATGATCGTCGACATAGTCATGGCTACCTAGATAATAATAACTGACAAATTTAAGTTTGCATTCTTTAAAATACTTTCTGGAATAAAATCAATAAAATTATTTTCAATCGCTTGTTCAATTAATG
>CAZKUQ010000073.1:0-10121 GCA_964555965.1 uncultured Coxiellaceae bacterium | reverse complement strand
CAAAATTATAAATTATTTTAGAATAAGCAACCTCCTGTCTTTCTAAATTTAAAACGTCATCCATTTGATCTTGTCACTCCATTGATCACGCATAAACACCATTCAATTAAATTAAATTTTCCACACACATCATCGTTTCACCACAAACAAAATCAGCAATAATCGAAATAACTTCTTCTGTTCTTTTTACGCAAGCATTAATCACATCTTGATCAGCGCTCTTGCCACTCGTTGATTTTTTAAATCATCCAACGCAAGATTAATTTTTTCTAAGCTATAAGTTTGATCGAACAAATAATCTAATGGCAGAAGACCTTCAGCATAATATTTATCAAATTTTGGAATATCTGAATCAGGTAAACTACTCCCGCCCCAAGAACCTTCAATCTTTTTTCCACAAATAAGTTCGAAAGGATCTAAAGAAATTTTTTCACTTGCCGCAGGATGCGATGCAAAAATACATCGCCCACCCATTCTACGAACCATCGCAAACGCTTGTTCAATTGTTTTGGCTTTACCCGCTGATTCAAAACAAAAATCAACACCCCTACCATCCATTAATTGCATCACAACACTCACAGGATCACTTTCTTTTGCATTAACAAGATGCGTAATACCTAATTTTCTTGCTATCTCTAATTTCTTTTCATTAATATCAATCGCAATTGTTTTTTTAAATCGACATATCTTGTTTGATAAAAGTGCGCTTAACCCAATGCCGCCTAATCCTATAAAAGCAACACTTATGTTTTCATCTTTAGGAACATTGTTTAATACCATGCCTAATCCCGTCGGAATAGCGCATCCGTAAAGCGCGGATAATGCTAAGGGCGTATGAGGTGGCTTGGGTGTCACTCTGTTTTCAGACACAACCGCATATTCACTAAAAACCGCCACAGAACCTGCATTAATAACTAACCCTTTTTTCGTCTTATATTGACATCCTCCACCTTCACCGCCTCCCGTTTTTATCCATCCCAAAACAACGATGTCACCCGGAGTAACTTTAGAAACAGATTCACTCACACAAATCACTTCACCAACACCTTCATGACCCAACATATGCGGAAGATATTTGTCTTCACCACGCAAACCTTCTACTTCCATCAGCTGACTATGACACACGCCAGCGTAAAGTATTTTTACAACAAGCTGATGAGGCCCAGGTGCAGGTACAAAAATATCATTCATGATCTCTAAAGGTTGGCCTATCTTCGTAAGCACGGCCGCTTTTGTTGTGAGAGTAATATGATTCATCAAAAAGGCCCCTTGAACCATTCACCGGGAATATCATGCGGAAGCTTTGCTTGGGCTTCATAAGGAATAAGATCTTTTTTCAATATCATGCTCACCGCATCGATAATCGTTTTGATAGAAGGATAATAATACTTTGTTAAATCAAAACTTGTAGGTTCAGGGTTATCTGGTAAAGCAATTCGCTGGGGCGCACATTCTAAAACATCAAATAGGTCTGTACATACCCGCGCAATGATTTCTCCCGCTACTGAACAAGTGATCACACCGGTATCTAAAACCAATAACCGTTTTGTTTTTTTGATCGATGCAAAAATCATTTCCCAATCAATCGGTTTAATTGAGCGTAAATCAATAACTTCACAATTAACTTTTTGTTGCTTTAAGAATCTCGCCACCGTTAACGCTTCAGCAACCTTATACGACATCGCAATAATCGTAATATCATCACCTTTTTTTGCTATTCGCGCTTTTCCAATGGGAATTCGATAATCGCCTTCTTGCACTTCGCCTATAGATTGGTGCACCCAACGATGCTCTAAAAACAAAACCGGATTGTCATCAAAAATACTCGCAAGCAATAACCCTTTTGCATCCTGCGGTGTGGCAGGCATCACCACTTTTAAACCCGGAATATGCGCAAACCAAGCCTGCAAGTTTTGAGAATGCGTAGGCCCTTGTCCCCACCCGCGTCCCAAAATCAATCTAATCACAATCGGCACCGATTTTTGACCACCAAACATGTAATACCATTTCGCCGCCGCATTGACTAATTGATCCATCGCCAATAAAAAAAAATCTAAGCGCTGATGTACCATCACAGGTCTATAACCTGCTAAGGAAACACCAATACCTACACCTGTTAATGCATTCTCTGAAGTGGGTATATCAAATACTCGTGCTTCTCCAAATTTTTCTTGCAAGCCTTGCGTCGTTCCAAATATTTTTTTGGGGTCATCAACACCTAACCCAAAACAAATTACTTTGGGGTCCAGATTCATTGCAATATGCATCGCGTCATTAATCGCAGTAATATAATTCATTTTTTTCTTGATGCAATATTGCTTCTTTATATTGACCTGTCGTGGCTTCTGCTGGCAGCGGGAAAGGAGAATTTTCAGCAAAAACATAAGCTTCTTCTATTTCTCGTATAATTTTATCTGACATCACACTACAATCATTTTCTGTTATGTCATGTTCTTTCTTCAAATGTTGTTTCAGATTAATGATCGGATCTCTTGCTTTCCAAATTTCAAATTCTTCAATCGAGCGATAGCCTATGTCATTATCATAATTGGGACCACAGTGTTCACGCCATCGATAAGTTTCAAATTCCAAAAATACAGGACCACTCCCTTGTCTAATAGACTCTACAGCTTCTTTCGTTTTTTTATAACAACTTAAAACATCATTACCATCACCAAAATCAATCAAGGCACCCATGGCTTTTGCAATATTATAAATTTTTCTATTCTCTGGTTGACGTTTTTTTAAAGGCGAATAAACAGAATAAAAATTATTTTCACAAAGAAATAAAACAGGCGTTTTTTTAAGAACAGCAAAATTCAATGCCTCATAAAAAACTCCCTCCTCAATGGCACCATCACCTAGAAAAATACAACTTATTCGATCTTCTTGAGAAAGCTGAATTGCAAGCCCTAAGCCCACACCAATTGGTATAGTATTCCCCACAATAGCAGCACTTCCCATAAAACCTACTCGCGTATCCACAAGATGCATCGACCCACCACGACCTCGACTACAACCCGTCACCTTGCCGTATAACTCAGCAATCATCGCCTTCAAATCTCCACCCTTAGCAAGGTAATGCGCGTGAGAACGGTGGGTGCTCACGACATAATCTTGTGATTTCAATATCTGTCCAGCAACAGCCGCTACACCCTCTTGCCCAATTGATAAATGCGTTGGCGTTCGCATTTTTTGTTCGGCATATCTAGTCGCTATTGTTTCCTCTACTAAACGAATGCGTAGCATGTCATAAAACAATTTCTTTTTTATATCTAAATTAATTGTCACGGTATAAACCAATAATAATCACCGGTATAACCCACTTCTTGAAAAAACCGCTTCCATTCATCAACATGCATCATCGTTTTCGCCGTTAAATTCCAGGCTTGCATTCTCTCTTTCTCTTCAGGATCACGATAAGCATCTAGTGTGATAAAACTACTTTTCCGTTTTACTCTTTCAATTTCTTTAATCGCTTTCACTAAGTCATCACCTTCTAGGTTGTGTAAGGTCGTGATAGAAATAACAAGATCAAAAGAATGATCATCAAAAGGTAAGTCAGTTGCATTTGCTATCTGACAGTGCGGCTTCATTTCTTCCAGCGCGTTCTCTATCGCATAAGAAGAAACATCGATGCCTTTGATAAAAATACCAGGAATTAAAGTCGCTAAATCAAACATCATGAAACCCTTCGCACATCCTATATCTAAAACAGAACTTCGATCACTAAGCTGATATTTTTCCTTAAAAGTTTTTATAACCTCTTGCCAAAAGCGAGGGTGGTAATGATAACCACCGTAACCTTGATCGCGAGAGCCATCAAAAAATTCTTTACCAAATTGTCGTGCAACTTGGCGATCAAGTTCTGTTTTTTTTGCAACACGTTCTGTCACGTTTCTTTTTGTTTTTGGATAATGCAGCATTAAATCTATTTCTTCTCCAATCATATTAACTCCTCATTGTAAAAAAAGACTGTATCGATTTAATAATAAAAACAACTTCTTCTTCCGTTAATTCAGGATACACAGGCAAACTCATCATTGTTTTTGTTATACGCTCCGCCACAGGAAAATCACCTTGTCGATATGCCAATTTTGATGCAGCAGCTTGTAGATGAATAGGAATAGGATAGTGAATTTTCGTTTCTATTTTGTTTTTTTCTAAAAACCGCATTAATTCATCTCTGCGATCCGTTTGAATAATAAAGTTATGGTAAACCGAATAAACATTCGAAATATCACAAGGTGTTTTTACAAGGGGGAACAATTCTTTCTGATAATTACTCGCTATTTCACGTCGACGCGCATTCCAAGCATCAACATAGGGCAAGGTACAACGCAAAATACCTGCTTGTACTGCATCCAGTCTCGAATTTAAACCCCATTTCACACAAGTATCACGATTTAACAATCCATGATTTCGAATTAATTTTATTTCTCGATAAAGTGTTTCATCCTGCATCGTAATAAATCCCGCATCTCCATACGCTCGCCAATTTTTTAATGGATGTAAACTAAAACAACCTACATCACCTAAAGTCCCCGTCTTGGCGCCATGGTAATGAGCACCAATAGATTGCGCAGCATCCTCAACCACATAAATATTATTCTTTTTTGCAACACGCATTATCGAGTTCATTTCAGCAGGACGACCTGTAAGATGCACAGGCATAATAACCTTCGTTTTAGAAGTAATGAGCGATTCAATTTTATTTACATCTATATTTAAATCTTCGGCAATATCACACAGCACAGGCGTAGCACCTACAGCCACAACAGCGCCCGCAGTTGCAATAAAAGAATTAACAGGCAAAATCACTTCATCACCTTGAGCAACACCTAATGCTTTTAATACTAAAATCAAAGCATCTGTACCATTTGCTACAGTAACCACAAAAGGACATCGTAAATAAGCTGCAATTTCTCGCTCTAGAGTATCGACTTCTTCACCTAAAATATAATTTCCAGATGAAAGCACACGGTCAATCTCATGTAATATTTTTTCACGTAATGAAAGATATTGCCGCTTAAGATCGACAAATGGAATTGCTATTTTTGTCTTTTGAGCAACAGCATCAAACATGTTTTTTTCCATAAAACTGTTTCACAAACACTGCCACTTGTTCTAATTGCCCTGTTTCTAAAAACTCATGCACGGGAAATGAAAGTGTTTGATTTGCTATACGCTCACAAATAGAAAAATCACCCTTTTGATAACCTAAATAAGCAGCCGCTGGCTGTAAATGCATTGGAATAGGATAATGTATTTTTGCATCTACACCTTCTTGAATTAAATAACGCTGCAAAACATCCCTTTTTTCACACTGAATCGAATAAAGATGAAAAACTTGTTTGATATGAGACTCTCTTTCAGGAATGTAAATTTCTGAAATTTCTTTTAAAAAATAATCATATGCCTTAGCATGTTCAATACGTGACGCAGTAATAAAATCTAACTTATCTAATAAGTGTAATGCAACCACCGCTTGAATCGTATCGAGCCGAGAATTATAAGCAAACATCAAACATTCATCACGATTTTTTAAACCATGATTTCGCATTAACTTTAATTTATTCGCTAAAACTTCTGAATTTGTTGTAACAATTCCACCATCACCCCATACATTTAAATTTTTCAAAGGATGGAAACTAAAGCAAGCTATCTCACCTAATGATCCCGCAGGCCTGTTGTGATACCTTGCTTGAATTGCATGGCACGCATCTTCAATAACATACAACCCGTATTGCTTAGCAATTTTTACAATTTCATTCATCTCGCAAGGCTTGCCCGCCCAATGTACAGGCAAAATTGCCTTTGTTTTTTGTGTGATTTTCTCCACGATTTTTGAAGGATCAATGTTAAAATCATCTTTAATATCTACAAACACAGGCCTGGCACCTGCAGTAACGATCGCTCCAATCGTCGCAAAAAAAGTAAAGGGCGTTGTAATCACTTCATCGCCTTCTCTTATATCTAGCGCCTTTAAACTTAAAAACAAAGCATCTGTGCCACTACCCACGCCTATCGCATATTGCGTATTTGTAATCGTTTTAAACCTATTTTCAAATTCATCGACGATATCACCTAAAGTGAAATCTCCTTTCAAAACCACTTGCTTTATTTTTTCAAGAATAATCTCATAATCTGAAAACTGCTGAAATAAATAATTATGATTTATCGGTAATTGCCCCGTTCTCGCATATTGTTCGGGTAAAAAATTCTTAATAGATTCTGAAATGTTTATCACGGTTGGTGAATATAATTTAACGGAAGGGTTTCGATTACGCGGATATTTTCTTTCACCCAATCAATGGTTTTTGAAATGCCCGTATCTAATGAATGTTGCGGTTTCCATGCCAATAGCGTCCGTGCTTTTGTATCATCCATTTCATATTGATTATCTTTGCCCGGCCTATCCGGCACTGTTTCCACAAAAGAGTTAACTTCTATCGCAAGTTGAGCACAGATTTTATTGACAAGTTCCGCGATCGTAATACAGCGTTCTCCAGAAAAGTGATAAACCTCCCCTGGCTTACCTCGATGAATAGATTGGTATATTCCTTCTGCAACATCGCTTCCGTAAATAAATGCACGTTTAGATAAACCACCCCCTTGCAATTGTAATTTTCTACCTAAAAAAGCATAAATAATCGCGCGAGGAATAATGCGATACAATTGCTGATAAGGACCATAAAAATTAGCAAAACGTACCAGTGTCACTGGAAAATTAAATTGTTTGTAAAAAGTTATTAGGCTCATATCAATTGCAGCATGCGAAACAGCATAGGGCGTAGAAGGTAAATAAGCCTGCTCCTCTCTTATAAGATGCGGCACAGGCCCGTAAACTTCGGGCGTTGAAATTCGAACATATCTTTCCAAAAAATCACAGGTTTTTAGAAAATGATGTAATTTTACTTTTGAGACAATGTTTGTTGTATACCATTGCCAAGGTGCATCCCAACTTTCTGCCACCATACCTTGACCCGCAAAATCCACAATATAAGTGGGTTTGTTTTTTTGAATCAATTGATAAATTTCATCACTGTGGTGATTTAAGTCTAATTGGAAAAAATCGTAATTTTTTTTATTAAGACAATCAAAATAAGGCGTTAAAACAGGATGCGACGGTGATGAGCGACTGACACCTATTACTTTCTCTTTACGCGCTAACAAAAAATCAACAAAACAAGAACCCGCAAAAGAATTACTGCCTAAAATAAAATAGCTCATGCTTCTTCTTGTAAAAGTTTTTTCATCGTACGAATATTATAAAATCCATCTTGCTCTTGCAGTCTTTGTTTTCCATATTCTGTTATTAATTCTCGTATCGCATCGTTTACTTTTTTCTTCGGTTGAAAACCAAGACTCAATAACTTATCTGAATTAATGCGGTAAGAACGCGGGTCGTTACTTTCTGTTATTTTAATTTCAGCAGGGATAAAAGAAGTCACTTGCTTCGCAATATCTAAAATAGATAAATTTTCAAATCCCGCATTAAAAATACCCGGCGTTTTGTTTTTTAATAAAAACAAATATAAATCTGTAATATCATCAATGTGAATATTAGGACGTATTTGATTCCCACCAAAAACAGTAATGATTTTCTTGCTCAACGCTTGCATCGTTAACATATTCACCGAAACATCTAAACGCATACGAGGAGAATAACCACAAACAGTCGCAGGTCTCACAATTTGAAGTAATATCTTATCTTTGTAACTGTTTGCAGCCGCTTCTGCCACCATCTTTGCTTTATTGTATTCAGAAAGAGGTTTTAATTCCGTTTCTTCTGTCACATCCGGATCATCACTTACGCCATAAACACTGCCCGATGAAGCATAAATAAATTGTTTTATGTGATTTTTTACGGCTGCATCCACTAATTGCATGGTTGATAGCGCACTGATTTCCCAAGTTAATTTAGGACTTAATTCACAGCAAGGATCATTTGCAACCGAAGCCAAATGAATGATCGCATCCACACCTTGCAAAGGAATGCGCTCGATGTTGCGAACATCTTCTTTTAAAACAGTTAATTGTGGATGCGGCTTTAAATAATTTCCAAACCATTGAATATCCAAGACCGTAACGTTGTACCCTGCTTGCAATAATTTGGGAACCAATACACTTCCCTTATAACCACAACCTCCTGTCACCAATACTTTCATACGCTCTCGCATTTAGTTCACCATACCAACCACTTGTTCATACGAACCTACGTTCGTAACACAGCCTTTTTCAAAACGGTAAAGCACATCGCAATGCTCCACAGTCGATAATCGATGCGCAATCACAATTAAAGTTTTTTGCCCTTTTAATTCTTTAATAGCTTTAATCACTTCTCCTTCCGTTTCATTATCCAAAGAAGAAGTCGCTTCATCCATCACAATCACATCACGGTCATGGTAAAAAGCACGCGCTAAAGCCACACGTTGACGCTGCCCTCCCGATAAACGCACACCATTATCACCGATCATGGTGTCAATGCCCTGCGGTAATTGCGCAACAACTTCAACAAGTTGCGCCATCTTGATCACATCCCTTATGCGCCGATCATCAATCATTTCATCTTCTATCCCCATTGCAATATTGCGTTTGAGTGTGTCATCTAATAAAAAAACAGATTGGGGAATATACGCAATATGATTTAGCCAAGCACGCAAATCTACGATGGGCTTACCATCAATTAAAATCTCGCCTAACTGGGGTGTTAATAACCCTAATACAATACTAACAACCGTACTTTTACCCGCACCCGAAGGCCCCACTAAACCCACTGACTGCCCTTTTTCTATTTGCATGGATACAGTATCGATCGCTTGAAATTTTGAATTTGGATAAGAAAAAGAAACTCCTTTCAAACTAATATCAAATAAAAAAGGGAGTTGTTTTTTTTCTTTTACATTTTCTTGCAAACAAAAATTTTGTTCTAGCAAAGTTAACTCTTGTAAATCTTTATAGACCAATTTCATCGATGGATAAGCACTTCGTAATCCATTGATTGCAGCAATAATTGATGTGACTGTCGGCAAAAGACGTGCACTTGCAACAACAAACATGCCTACCGTACTAACCACACTGGCAGCGCTGTGATAGATGCCTAAGCTTATTAACGTAAATCCAATAACAAATAATACAATGCTATTTTCTACGAAATAACGGGCTAAAGAGCCCAAAACAGCAATCGTTCCCTGCGCATCAGCAATACCTTTAGTAAAAAAAACATATCGATCTAAAAAATAATGCTCTCGACCTAATATACGAATTTCCTTAACACCCCCTAAAGCATGCTGAGCGACTTTAGCTGCCCCACCTGATAACTCTGCTAAGGCTTGTCCTGCGCTAATCATATGCTTTTTAATAAAAGCATCTTGTAATACGACAGTCCCTAAAAACAATATCCCCAAAAACAGGGTGGGTAAAAATTGCTGTATTAAGAGAAATCCAAGAATAACCAAACAAATAATTATGTTTAAAACTAAATTGATAAAAGGAGCAAGCACCGCATTCGTATAGTCATTTATTTGGCCTATTCGTGTCAAAAAATAACTAAAACTATTTTGTAAATGAAAAACATAGGGCGCATTTTGATAAGCACGCAACATTCGGGCACTAAGACGAACCGATAAAGCTTGAGAAAATGTGATCGTTTTTTTTTGTATCCATAATGCTACTATCGCTTTAAAAATAAAAGCTGTTACTACCGCTACGCTTATTAAGAAAATTAATTTTTGTTCTGAAATATCACTCAAATAACCTTGGGGGAGAAAAGTATTATGAAGAGCCTTTTTCGAATTTGTAATCAGCGCAAGAAATCCACCTATCAAACCAATGCCAATGATGTCTAGTAACGCAGAAATAAAAAAACTAAAAAACAAAAAAGGGATTTTACTCTTGGCCTCTTTATCAAGAAAATAAAGAAACTGCCTAAAAAAATCTTTCATGACTTGTTCGCAATATGCTCTTCACACAAACTACGCATGATGACATGGCCAAAAATAAAATGGAGATCTTCACTTAATTGCATGTCATTTACAGGAATCCATACAGGGTGCTTAGCTAAGTTTTTTAATTTTCCACCATCATAACCACAAATACCTAATGTCACCGCTTTATGT
>CAZKUQ010000072.1:7257-10222 GCA_964555965.1 uncultured Coxiellaceae bacterium | reverse complement strand
ATTTAAAAATGTGTTCGCGTGATGAATTGGACATCACCAGCATGGCTTCCATTTCACGTGCGATTCAAGATTTTTCACCAGAAATTATCATCAATTGCGCGGCTTACACGGCTGTTGATCAAGCCGAAAATTCACGTGGAGATGCAGAAAAAATTAATCATCTTGGTGCAAAAAATCTCGCTATTTCTTGCAAAAAAAATCAAATTTTTTTATTACATTTATCGACAGATTATGTGTTCAATGGGCTAAAATTAAGCCCATACATTGAAGATGATTTAGCTCAACCAATTAATATTTATGGTGAAAGTAAATTAGCTGGTGAAAATGCTATTCGCGAATATGGTGAAAATTACGTGATATTACGTGTGAGTGGTGTGGTCAGTGAATTTGGCCATAATTTTTTAAAAACCATGTTGAAATTAGCACGCGAACGCGAAAAATTGCGCATCGTCAATGATCAAATCACTTGCCCAACAGCCGCAGATGATATTGCTGGCGCATTATTTGAAATTGCACGCACACAATCGCACATAGGTATTTATCATTATTGCAGCACGCCGCCTGTTTCATGGCATGATTTTGCAGTTGCCATTATTAACGAAGCACGAAAATATGAACCGTTACGCGTGCAAAATATTCAAGCTATTACAACCAGCGACTATCCCACTCCTGCAAAGCGTCCACTTCATTCTGTGTTAGATTGCGCTAAAATACGGCTTGATTTTAATATTGCACAACCTTCATGGGAGCTCGCCATCCAACGTATTCTTAAAAGGATTTACACATGACTTATCAACCGCGATCGATGCTCGTGACAGGCGGCGCAGGATTTATTGGCGCGAATTTTATTCATTATGTATTAACGCATGAACCTCATATTCAAATTGTAAATTTAGATAAATTAACTTACGCAGGCTCACTCGATAATATAAAAAATTTATCGCATCCTGAACGTCATCATTTTATTCAAGGTGACATTGGCGATGCGAATTTAGTGCGCCACATTATGACGCATCATCACATTGATACTATCGTGCATTTTGCGGCAGAAAGTCATGTGGATCGCTCCATTGCATCACCGCAATCTTTTGTTGAAACCAATGTGCTTGGCACATTTACTTTATTGGAAGCTGCACGTCATCATTGGTTTACCATGGAAAATTGTGCGCCCACGCAATGTCGCTTTCATCATATTTCGACAGATGAAGTGTATGGTTCACTGAATTTATCTGATCCTGCATTCACAGAAAAAACTGCTTATCAACCCAATTCGCCATACTCTGCGTCTAAAGCAGGCTCAGATCATTTAGCACGCGCGTATTATCATACTTATGGCTTGCCAGTCACCATTTCAAATTGTTCGAATAATTATGGCCCGCGTCAACATGCCGAAAAATTTATTCCAACTGTCATTCGTGCATGTTTAAATTGGCAACCGATTCCTGTTTATGGTAATGGAAAAAATATTCGTGATTGGTTATATGTTGACGATCATTGTCGCGGTGTGATGCAAGTGATTCAAGCTGGAATTGTCGGTGAAAATTATAATTTAGGCGGCAATAATGAATGGGAAAATTTGAGCTTAGCTAATTTTATTTGCGAGCAAATGGATCGTATTCGTCCGCAAAAACAATCGCATAAATCATTAATTAATTTTGTCACCGACAGACCAGGACATGATTTTCGTTATGCAATTAATATTAACAAAATTAAAACTGAACTAGGTTGGGAACCGAAAGAAACGCTGGAATCAGGATTAGAAAAAACGATTGGGTTTTATTTGAAATAATTTAATTTTTCTTTGGTGCTGTCACTGCGTAATCATCATCGCCACTCTCATTAGTAGCAGTACGTGTTACAATTGGTTGTGATAGTGCATTTTCCGCAGGATATTGTTGACGCAACACTATAATTGCCTGAGAAAAAATCTCACGTGATTTTTGCATATACTCATCCATATTTTCAATGCGTTCTGTTTTGAAGAAGCTTTCTAATTGTTTCATCATAGGGACTTTTTCTAGCAACCGATCAAATACTTCTTTTATAGCTTCATGATCTTTCTTGTGAAAGCGCGCTGTTGCTACTTCTTTTTTATCACCCGGAAAAAGCACAGAAATAGCAGGAGTTCCCTGCCCAGAAAAAGTGGCCAATATCTCAAGCATCGCAATTTTCATCGAAAATAAATCTGATGCTTTGCTTGGTTTACACTCTTTTAATTCTTCCGAATTCATCCACTTAAGTGGGCCAGTTCTATCGACTTTTTCATGTGTAGCAACATAGCCAGTTTCTTTATCGTATTCCATACATCGACCAAAATCAGATAAACGCAAATGACCCTCAGAAGACAATAAACAATTATCTGCACGTATGTCTCGGTGCAACATGCCTTGCTGATGCAAAAATTCCATACCTTTATAAAGTTCATCTAAAAACTTAATTAATTGGGCTGGATCTTTTTTATTAGCAAGATGTTCTAATATTCTACCACCACCCTCAAATCGACTAGCGATACATTTTTTTCCATCTATTTCAACAAGTGAACCAATACTACAAGGCGGCTGAAAAGCAGGATTTTTCTCTTTTTCTATTAAATAAGCTTGTCTAACTTTTTCGCAAAACGCTGCCTCTCTTAACAAATCATTTTCATTACCGTCCTTCAATGTTTTAATCGCAACTACAGATGAATCTTGATTCAACAATCCAGCCTGCATCCATGCTTCTTTATTGTCATGAATATCAACTTTACAAACTTTGCCAAAATTTCCAGCACCAAGTACTGGAGCAGACTCCAAATCAGCACTGATTTGAAATATGGGTTGAATATTGTTTTGATACTCGTCATTCGAAAGATTTTCTTTATCACCTTGATAAGGGCTTTCTTTATCACCTTGATAAGGGCTTTCTTTATCGCCTTGATAAGGGCTTTCTTTATCGCCTTGATAAGGGCTTTCTTTATCGCCTTGAT
>CAZKUQ010000072.1:0-7157 GCA_964555965.1 uncultured Coxiellaceae bacterium | reverse complement strand
CTTTCTTTATCGCCTTGATAAGGGCTTTCTTTATCGCCTTGATAAGGGCTTTCTTCTATATCTAAAAAATATTCTGGATGTTTTAAAATAGCATTATGATGATGTATTTCAATAATGTCAGAAGCGTATTTTTTTGTTTTGGCATTTAAGTCTTGTTCATTCAATTCCGACATTATACTTTGATAATAGTTATTATTTTTTGCATCATTAAGTTGCTTTAAAATTGTCTCTAAATATTTTCGTGAAGAAATAGCTTCTTTATACTCCTTACTTGTATCAACATTATTTCTTTTATTCATTTCTTTATATCGATTCTCTTGCGCGTTTAATGCTTGAATATTATTTTTAATATGAGCAATCACTTTTTTATTTGTGTTAAGCACACCACCATCAACCTTAAATTTTGTTTCAGTACTTCGAAATAAATTTGAAAATTGTATTTTGACGTTTTTAAAAGGTGATGGCATACAAACCTCATCTTATTGACTCTTATCATTAAGTTTAGAACATCGTGAATGTTTTGCTGTTTTTAAAATAATTCTTTTTGTTAACAACTAATTACAAACCTGTTTTTATGTTCTATACTTTAAAAAAGCTTAAGAAAAGGTGAATATATGCAAATTAAACTACCTGAATTTGATTGGAATTTATTTATTGAAGGTAAATCAAAACGTTTTTGTACGTTAACTTATGTTGATAGTGAACACTATAAAATTCTCGAATTTCTCGGTGATTTTGGTAGTCAATATCCCATTGCCGATCCAGTAAAAAATTTAATTGGCGCAACGTATCATTTTCGAATAGCTGCAACCACCACACCTGAATTTGCTGAATCGCGCTTGAAAAACAAAGCACCAGCGGAGAAAAAAGCCATTTTTGATGACATGGCAAACGCGATAAAAACCGCTGTCACCAAACTTGGTAGCATGAAAATTCATACTCAAGATTATGATTTTTTATTGTCAGCGATCAACTATACTTTCGAAAGTTTGCGTCGACATTTGCATGAATTAAAAATGAATAACGATGAATTATTTTTGAAATATTGGCCTCATTCATCTTTACAACAAGTATTAGAAGAAGAAGGTGTGAAAATAGAATAATTATTCTAAATACTCCCAATACAGCTTTATAATTTTTTCCTGCAATTTTAATATCCGATATTAAAATTGCAGCATAAATGAAATTGTCTTTATTTAAATTTTGTACTCATCATAAAGTGATCTTTCGCTACGCTCAAGATGACAATTAGATTACTCAGGATGTCGTGTCCAATTATCCCACCAGATACACCTGTCCGGTTTGTGCACCTTCTACACTTTTGCGATAAGCAAGTGCAACGCGTGCAGCAGGAACAGATTCAAATCCTGAAAAATAGTCAGCGTATTTGTCCATCGCTTCAGTTAATACGGTTGGACTCACGACATTAATGCGAATACCGCGTGGCAATTCAATGGCTGCTGCTTTCACAAAACTATCAAGCGCACCATTTACCATGGAAGCTGATGAACCTGTGCGTATTGGATCACGATTTAATATGCCGCTGGTTAGAGTAAATGAACCTGCATCATGCAAATATTTTATTCCTGATAAGACTAAATTAACCTGTCCCATTAATTTATCTTTCAAGCCAACAAAATAATTTTCAATTGTCATTTCAGTAAGATTGGCAAAATGCACACGACCAATGGTTGACACAACTGCATCCAATTTTCCAATTTGTTGATACATTTTTTCGATTGATGTTTGATCTGTCACATCAACTTGCACATCGCCATTTTGATGTCCAGCAATGATAATTTCATGACGTGGTTTCAATTCATTCACAACTGCTTTACCAATTGTCCCTGTGCCGCCGACAATAAGAATTTTCATGTTTTACTCCTGTTATTTTCTAATATCCCGCTCATGCCGCCCTTCGAGACGCGAATGGATACCCGTCTCGAAGAGGAAAGGGTCAAAACAATACTTTAATTTTTTCCATGATTGCCCAATTACCTTCGAGCAAATTGAGTGACAGCATTTCAGATAAAGTCACCCAACGAATTTCTTGATTTTCTTTGCTATGCGGCTCACCAGAAAAATCCATCACCAACCATAACTCTAATATCACCGTTTTATCAGGATAAGCATGAACATGATCAAACAAATGTTTTGCACTCGCAACATCAACACCTAATTCTTCGTGCAATTCGCGTATCAGCGCATCTTTGCCTAATTCATTTTCTTCGATTTTTCCGCCAGGAAATTCCCAATAACCACTGTAGGGTTTATTCTCTGGACGCTTTGCTACTAATACTTTTTCGCCGCGTTTGATAATTCCAACGACTGCACGAATCAATCGAGTCTTCCATGGCATTGTTTGTATTTTTTACCGGAACCGCAGGGGCATGGTTCATTACGGCCAACTTTTGGGCTTGTACGAGTAATGGTTGTTTGTTGCAAAGGCTCTTCTTCACCAACAGCAATGTCAGCTGCTTCGTGTATAGCATCCATTTCTTTATGCTTAAATTCCATGCGATGCACATTGATCGCTTGTCGTTGTCGTTCTTCTAATTGTTCTACATCTTGTTCCATTTTCACTTCAAATTTACTTAACGAAGAAATGACTTCATAATTAATTTTATCGAGCAACTGGGCAAATAATTCAAACGACTCACGCTTATATTCTTGCTTTGGATTTTTTTGCGCATAACCACGCAAGTGGATACCCTGACGCAAATAATCCATTGCAGCTAGATGTTCGCGCCAACAAGCATCCAATGTTTGCAGCATCACGGCTTTTTCAAATTGACGCATAATATCAGTCGCCACGTGCATTTCTTTTTGCTGATAATGCTCAGCAAATGCTTGTTGAATACGTTGACGTAAATGTTCTTCATCCATGGTTTCATCTGCTTCTAACCACTGATGAATAGATAATTTTAAATTAAAATCGTTTTCTAAACGCCATTCCAATCCTTCAACATCCCATTCTTCTGGCATGCTGTAAGGCTGAATAAATAAACTGACCACTTGGCCCATCACACGATGACTAATATCTTTAATCGTGTCAGCAATATGCGCTGCATGAAGTAATTCATCACGCTGAAAGTAAATCACTTTGCGCTGTTCATTTGCCACATCATCGTATTCAAGCAATTGTTTACGCACATCAAAGTTATACGCTTCTACTTTGCGCTGAGCATTCTCAATACTTTTCGATAGCATACGTGATTCAAGCGCTACTCCTTTTTCCATACCAATGCGCTGCATAATGGCATTTAAACGGTCGCCGCCAAAAATACGTAGTAAATTATCTTGCAGCGATAAATAAAAACGTGATTTACCAGGATCGCCTTGACGACCTGATCGACCGCGTAATTGATTATCGATACGACGTGATTCATGACGTTCTGTACCAAGCACATATAAACCACCTGCTTTCACTACTTGATCATGACGATCTTGCCAGGCAATTCTACGTTGTTCGATTTCTTCTGCTGATGGATTATCAAGTGCTTTTAATTCTGATTCGAGATTACCACCTAACACGATATCGGTACCGCGACCCGCCATGTTGGTTGCGATGGTCACTGCACCCGGACGACCTGCTTCAGCCACAATTTGTGCTTCTTTTTCGTGGAATTTTGCATTTAATACTTGATGAGGAACGCGTTCGCGTTGCAATAATCCTGATAAATATTCTGATGCTTCGATTGAAGTCGTGCCTACTAAAATTGGCTGCTGAGTCACGTGCGTTTTTTTAATATCATCGACAATCGCTGTGTATTTTTCTTCTGCTGACATAAAAATAAAATCGGAAAAATCTTCTCTGATCATTTTTTTATGGGTAGGGATCACCACAACTTCAAGCCCATAAATTTGCTGGAATTCATATGCTTCAGTATCAGCGGTTCCCGTCATACCAGCAAGCTTGTTATAAATGCGGAAAAAATTTTGGAAGGTGATGGAAGCTAGCGTTTGGTTTTCTTGATTGATTTTTACTTTTTCTTTTGCCTCAACTGCTTGATGCAAACCGTCTGACCAACGTCGTCCTGGCATGGTTCGCCCGGTATGCTCATCCACAATCACGACTTCGCCATGCTGCACGATATAATCAATATCTCGATGAAACAATGTATGCGCACGTAAAGCAGCATAGATATGATGCATGAGCACAATGTTTTGCGCATCATACAAACTTTCACCTTCTTTCAATAATCCCGATTGCGTCAGCAATTCTTCTACATGCTGATGACCTTCTTCGGTAAGAAATGCTTGTTTTGATTTTTCATCTAGACTGTAATCGCCCGGGCCGTCTTTGTCTGCTTGCTTTGTTAATGCAGGAATCACATCATTGACCGTGACATACAGATCAATGCTTTCACCAGCTGACCCAGAAATAATAAGTGGTGTACGTGCTTCGTCAATTAAAATGGAATCGACTTCGTCGACAATCGCATAATTTAAACCACGCTGCACTTTTTCTGCGAGACTAAATACCATGTTATCGCGCAAATAATCAAAACCAAATTCATTATTGGTACCGTAAGTAACATCTGCTGCATAAGCTGCTTGTTTCTCTTGCGGTGATAAGCCATGCAAATTGATGCCAACGGTTAAACCTAAAAATTCATATATTGGACGCATCCATTCTGCATCGCGTTTTGCAAGATAATCGTTGACTGTGACAACATGCACACCTGTACCAGGCAATGCGTTTAAATAAACTGCCAAGGTAGACATTAATGTTTTACCTTCGCCTGTGCGCATTTCAGCAATGTTACCGCCATGCAATACCATGCCGCCAATGAGCTGCACATCGAAGTGACGCATTTTTAATGTGCGTCTGGAAGCTTCGCGCACCACAGCGAAGCTTTCTGGCAAAAGATCTTCTAACGATTCACCTTTTTGTAATCGATCTCGAAAGAGTTGTGTTTTTGCACGTAAATCATGATCGGATAAGGCTGAAATTTCCGGCTCCAGCGCATTAATTTTTTCAACAACCTTCCATAAGCGATTGAGCACCCGCTTATTGCGGCTGCCGAAAATATTCGTAAAAATGCGATTTAACATGTTTGTTTATTTACCTAAGAATAAAGTTATTAACCATGCGCTAAGCTACCTGAAAAATCAAGAAATAAGCAGCGATTTTAGTACAAATTAGGATTAACTCCAACCAATTTTGCTGATTGATTGTTTTCGTTTTGATCGATTTGATTTTGATCAGTCGTATTTATCTGTGTATTCGGATGCGGCTGGTTAAAATGTAATGCTGGATTGGTAGCATAAGAATAAGAAAGTTCCATTTTGTTTTGCGCGCTGATATCTTTTTTTAATTTTTCTGCTTCAAGGCGCGCTCGATTACGCTGTATAACAAGCTGTTTGATTTGTTTGGTCGTATCAAGCGTTATTTGTAATTCTTGTTTGATACCATTAACACCTCGCTTAAAATTTTTTAACTGATCGCTTGCGTCACTCAATTGCACAATTTTTTGTTCTTGTTTACGTGTCGCATAATAATCAACTAACACTGTACCAATACCAAATAAAACTGAAGCACCAACCAATCCTGTTAATACCCATCCAACAGGATTAGAAATACCAAATGCTAAATAACAAACAATCAAGCCGACTGTCGCAGCAGTCGAAGCACCACCTAAAAATGATAACGCGCGATTGCCAGCTTTCTTAGTCATTGTCCAAGCTGGGTGGCTTGATTGATTTTCTTTCGGCCGAGCAAGCAAAATCTTGCGAAGTGAGTCTTGTGGCGGCATATTTTTTATATCCCACCAGCCGTTTTTCATGGGATTTTTTGCGCTAATCAGTGATTGCGAAGAATCAGATTGACGAGAAATTTGCTCGATATTGACTTGCTCTATTTTCTCAATCGCTTGGTTAATAAAAATTTTCCAATTGGTTTTTTCTTGAGGATTAGGAAAAATTTTATTTAAAACAAATTGCAGCTCATATAAGTGAAGACGAAATTTATTAATTTGAAAATGAAATGCATTATTTTGTTCATCAGTAGATAACCCTTGAAATAAGGTCAACATCTCTTCAATACTTTCTGCCAAAGTGCCGCGACAGATATCATTTTTTTCTTCAAAAATACTTCTTACGTTTTCTAGTCGTTTATTGAATTTTTTGACTAATTGCTGTTCTAATTGATTGCGCTTGTATGCGTCTCTAATTCCTTTTGCAGCATAGGCAAACGCACCAATACCAAGCGCTAATATAATAATTAATGGAAGCATTGCACTGATCGTGACAAATGTCGCGATAGTTGACGCGCCAATAATGATTGCTATTGTCGTTTGAGCTGTGGCTGTCGCTATTCTTGCGCCGTAAGGATAATTTTGTAATTCTTTTAATTCTATTTCTTCTGGCGTCAATAATGCGTGATAAGATGACTTTGGGATAGACATTCTAACGCGCCCCTGAGAATGGTGTTAATAATATACTATTTAATTTTATTTGATAACATTAAAATCGATTTCTCTGACTATGAATTGATCAATTTTCGAGCGTGAGCGGATGATCGGGGTAATTATGTATAAATCTTTTTCAAAAAAAGCTGGTTCTTTGTTGCAAAGTGAGCATCATGATCTTAAATCATTAATGACCAAGGTGAAACAACTAGAAAAGCTTAATCAAAAATTTATTGAGTATTTACCGAATGAATTAAAAAATTATTGCCATGTTGCGAATATCAATGGAAATCGTCTTATTATTATGGCAGCTAATGGTTCAATCGCCACGCAATTACGTTTTCAATCCCCGGATATCTTAAAAAAAATGAATTCTAACCCATTATTTGCCTGCATTAAAGAAATTCACTGTAAAGTAGCGATGCCAAATTCACGCCGACTATCTAAGACAATTAAATCAGCTACCATGTCTTTATTATCAAATGAAACTGCTGCACTTATTCGTGATTTTGCTAAATCGTTAGATGATGAAAAATTGCGTGAGATTATGGAACGGATTGCTGAACATACTGAAGAAAAAAAATGATTTTGATTACAAAATCCCGGCCATTCGCGGGATTAAATCTACTTGCACTGAGCTGTTACATGATATTTTGATAGAGATCCTTCGCAAACGTTCACGAGTTATGTTTACTGAACACGCGAATCTCAGTTAAGAAGCCTGTCATGCCAGCGAAAGCTCAC
>CAZKUQ010000071.1:3224-10235 GCA_964555965.1 uncultured Coxiellaceae bacterium | reverse complement strand
ATAGATGCCAGCTGTAGTTTACCCCGTTATGCTTTAAAACGGGGCTGGCATGACAAGGCTTCTTAACCGAGATTCGCCGTTAGAAGGTTACGAAGGGTGATAAAAAGAAAAATCTTGCAAATTATCCACGTCGTCTTTAATATCCTAGAAATTTTGCCCAGAATTTTTATAATTAAACAAAAACGGCGGAAAAAAAATGCTTCATGAACACGAAAATTTAGTGCCTGCCCATCTAACCTTAGAAACTCGTGAAGCATTTTCTGGCTGGATGCCCGCCAATCAAGCTCCTTGTTATGGCGAAGTGGTTTTCAACACAGGGATGGTGGGATACACCGAATCCCTCACCGATCCTTCTTACACCGGTCAAATTCTTGTTTTCACCTATCCTTTAATTGGCAATTATGGAGTGTCAGAAACAAAAAATTGGGAATCGAAAAAAATTCATGTGAAAGGTGTGGTGATGTCAGAAATGGCACATCAACACTCTAATCACACGGCTATTCGTTCACTGCGCGAATGGCTAGAACAAGAAAATATTCCTTACATGATTGGTGCAGACACACGTGCTATCACCATTCGTTTGCGTGAAAAAGGCGTGATTCCAGGCTCCGTTACTGCTGCAAATACTGCTCCAGATCATTTTGAAAATTTTGTTGGCACTGATTGGGTAAAACAGGTTTCGATTAAAGAACCCCAACAATATGGCTCCGGTAAAAAAGAAATTATTGTGGTGGATTGTGGGATCAAAGAAAATATTTTGCGCTGCTTGCAACAATTTCCCATACGCATTAAACGTGTGCCGTACGATTATGATTACAGCAACGAAAAATTTGACGGCATTTTTATTTCGAATGGGCCAGGGGACCCCACTCATTGCAAAACTACTATAAAAATATTACAAAACGCGCTCACCAAACAAAAACCAGTGTTTGGTATTTGTCTTGGCACACAATTATTAGCACTAGCAATTGGCGCAAAAACTTATAAATTACCATTTGGTCATCGCTCACATAATCAACCTTGCATGAATTTAGCCACACAACATTGTTATTTAACCTCGCAAAATCATAGTTACGCAGTCGATGAAAAAACATTGCCGCCTGATTGGTGTGTCACGTTTAGAAATTTGAATGATCAAAGCATCGAAGGCATTGAACATAAAACATTGCCTTTTTTTGCTGTGCAATTTCATCCAGAAGCAGCGCCTGGTCCAATGGATACACAATGGTTATTTAAAAAGTTTTTTGATTTGTTGTGAGATGCCACCACTTTAATAATACGGTGAAACATGCGATTTAACGGTAAAAAAGTTTTAATCTTAGGTTCTGGTGGTCTTCGCATCGGACAAGCGGGTGAATTTGATTATTCCGGTTCACAAGCTATCAAAGCACTAAAAGAAGCTGGCATTCACACTGTTTTAGTGAATCCCAATATCGCCACCGTGCAAACTGATCCGCAAATGGCAGATGAAGTTTATTTGCAGCCACTCACGTTTGATTATGTAGCACGTATCATCGAAAAAGAAAAACCAGATGGCATTTTATTGGGTTTTGGCGGCCAAACAGCGCTTAATCTTGGATTAATGTTAGAAGCTAAAGGTGTGTTGAAAAAACATAATGTCGCTGTGCTCGGCACACCCGTTGCAGCCATTCGCCAAACCGAAGATCGTGATATTTTTAAAAATGAATTAACCAGCATTGATGTCAAATCACCGCAAAGTATTTGCGTTACCTCCGTGCAAGAAGCATTAAATGCCGCAGAAAAAATTGGTTATCCCATCATGATGCGATCTGGATTTTCACTTGGCGGATTGGGCTCAGGCAAAGTAGCAACCGCTAATGAATTACGCCAACGTGCGCAAGAATGTTTAACCGGTTCGCCGCAAATTTTAATCGAAGAATATTTATTTGGCTGGAAAGAATATGAATACGAAATCGTGCGCGATGCAAATGGTAATGCACTCACGATTTGTAATATGGAAAACATGGACCCCATGGGCGTGCACACTGGCGAAAGCATTGTCGTTGCACCTGCACAAACACTCACGAACGAACAACATCAACACTTGCGCAATATTGCTATCCGAGTTGCCAATCATTTTGGCATTGTTGGCGAATGCAATATTCAATATGCAGTCAATCCAAGCAACGGCGATTACCGCGTGATTGAAGTAAATGCACGGTTATCACGATCGAGTGCACTTGCATCAAAAGCAACAGGTTATCCACTCGCATTTGTCGCTGCAAAATTAGCACTTGGTTGGCATCTGCATGAAATTATTAATGGTGTCACACGCAAAACTTGCGCGTTCTTTGAACCAGCTCTTGATTATATCGTCATTAAAATTCCACGCTGGGATACACAAAAATTAAAAAGTGCAGATCGCACGATTGGCACAGAAATGAAAAGTGTTGGCGAAGTCATGGCAATAGGAAGATCATTAGCTGAAGCCATGCAAAAAGCGGTTGGCATGCTAAATATTGGTGCTTCATGTTTAAGTGATTACCCACACACCATCACAAATATCAAAAACGAAATTCAATTTCCAACGGATAGACGTTTATTCGCGCTGTATCAATTCTTTTTGCAAAATGGAACAGTTGATGAAGCACATCAATTAAGTCAAATTGATACTTGGTTTTTGTATCGTATTGCTGAAGTCGCTGAATTAGAACAACGTCTTAAAACGCAACCACTGACGCCAACATTATTACGATTAGCCAAACAATATGGTTTTGCTGATCGAGCTTTGGGAAAATTGCTTAAACAAAATGAAGTAGACGTTCGTCAATTACGAATCAAACATCATATCATTCCATATGTTAAACAAATTGATACCTTAGCAGGTGAATTTGCTGCGCAAACAAATTATCTTTATCTCACTTATCATGCTGAAGAACATGATATTCATCCAACCAATGAGCGTCCGGTTCTCGTGTTAGGCTCAGGCCCTTACGCTATTGGTTCATCAGTTGAATTTGATTGGTGCGCAGTCAACACCTCACGCACACTGCGTAACATCAATATTAAATCCATTTTAATTAACTCTAATCCTGAAACCGTTTCAACAGATTATGATGAATCAGATCGTTTGTACTTCGAACAACTCACCTTTGAACGCGTACAAGATATTGCTGATTTTGAAAATCCACTGGGAATTATCGTGTCAGTTGGCGGACAAATTGCAAATAATCTTGCTTTGCCGCTCGCGAACGCAGGTTATCATTTGCTTGGCACATCAGCTAAAAATATTGATCGCGCTGAAGATCGCGAAAAATTTTCGGCATTATTAAATGAACTTGATATTGATCAACCTGAATGGGAAAAAATATCCAGTATTGAGCTTGCAAAAACATTCGCGCGAAAAAATCATTATCCAGTTCTCATCCGTCCATCATACATTCTTTCTGGCGCAGCCATGAATGTCGCTTATGATGATGCTTCACTCGAAGCTTGTTTACAGCAAGCAGCCGATGTGTCACACGAACATCCTGTGGTGATTTCCAAATTTATTTTAGATGCAAAAGAATTAGAAATTGATGGTGTCGCTAGCAATGGACACATTATCATTGAAGCAATCAATGAGCATATTGAAAATGCGGGTGTGCATTCAGGTGATGCAACATTAGTGCTGCCGCCACAAAATTTATATTTAGAAACGATTCGCCGCACGAAAAAAATTACGCGTAAAATTGTGCGTGCATTAAATATTACTGGCCCATTTAACATTCAATTCATCGCAAAAAACAATCATATTCAAGTAATCGAATGTAACTTGCGTGCATCACGTTCATTTCCATTTGTGTCAAAAGTAACAAATCATAATTTAATTGAAATAGCAACAAAAGCCATGTTAGGTCTGCAGCAACCTGTTCATTATGAAACATTAGAATTAGATTATGTTGGTGTGAAAGCACCGCAATTTTCTTATCAACGTTTAAAAGGTGCTGATCCTGTTGCGCATGTTGAAATGGCTTCCACTGGTGAAGTTGCTTGTTTAGGTGAAAATTTATTGGATGCTTATTGGCGTGCTTGGCTTGCCTCAGAACAACATATCGAAAAGAAAAATATCTTAGTTTCTATTGCTGATTCACATAAAACTAAATTCTTACCATTATTAAAAGAGTTAGATGAACTTGGCTGGAAAATTTATTGCACGGAAGGCACACATGCTTATCTGTTTAAAAATGGTGTCGCTACTTATTTCGTGTATAAAGCCAGTGAACAAAATGAGCCGAATGTACAATCACTGATTGGTCAACGCAAAGTAGATTTAATTATTAATATTCCTAATCATCAACAACAAAATTTACAAACCGACGGTTTTAAAATTCGACGCATGGCCATTGATCACCACATTCCACTAATTACTAATACGCAAAAAGCACAAATTATGCTGCAATGCTTAATCAATTTGAATGATACCATTTTACCTGTTCATTCATGGCATGAAATTGTCGCGAAAGAAAATCCCTTAAATCAATTACTAGGTGTGATATGACAGACGAATCATTTTACCAAAGCGATTTTATTACAACGAAAAATTTAACATTAGAAAAAATTGAATTAATTTTATCAACTGCAAAAAAATTAAAACAAAACCCATCATCTTCTTTATTAGCCAATAAAATCATTGCTAATTGTTTTTTTGAACCATCCACTCGCACACGATTATCTTTTGAAGCAGCGGCGAATCGTTTAGGTGCACGCACCATTGGCTTTGCAAGTGACGAATCCACTTCAACAAAAAAAGGTGAAACACTGCAAGATACCATTCAGGTCATCCAACAATATGCTGATTTAATCGTGATTCGACATCCGCACGAAGGTGCAGCAGCACTTGCAGCAGAAATAGCTGAGTGTCCAGTGATTAATGCGGGCGATGGTGCCAATCAACATCCAACACAAGCAATGCTTGATTTGTTCACCATTCAAGAATGTCAAAAAAAATTAAATGGGCTGTCGATTGCTTTTGTTGGTGATTTAAAATATAGCCGCACCATTCATTCACTTGCACAAGTTTGTGCGCTTTTCGACGTGCGTTTATATCTCGTTGCACCTGAATCATTATCTCTGCCAGATCACATTTGTGATGATTTAAAAAAATCTGGCATTCGATTTTCATTTCACCAACAATTAGAAGAAGTAATCCCTCATATTGATATTCTTTACATGACACGCATTCAGCTGGAGCGATTCAGTAATAAAGCAGAATATGATTCAGTGAAATCACAAATTATTTTATCCGCTGATCATCTTCATCAAGCAAAAACTAATTTAAGAATTCTTCATCCACTACCACGTGTTAATGAAATTGCAACGGACGTTGATCACACACCTTACGCATATTATTTTCAGCAGGCAGGAAATGGTGTCTTCATCCGACAAGCTTTATTAACGTTAATTTTAAATGGACCAGTATCATGAATGAAACATTATTAGTTTCTGCGATTAAAAATGGCACGGTGATCGATCATATTACCTCTGGCCAAGCATTGCGAATTATTCATTTGCTTTCACTACAATCTAGTCATTATACGATTACGATAGGAATGCATTTACCCAGCAAAACGATGGGCAAAAAAGATTTATTAAAAATTGAAAATCGTATTCTTTCTGAAACAGAAGCAAATGAAATTGTGGTTTTTGCGCCGACTGCAACGATTAATGTCATTGAAAATTTTAATGTGGTGAAAAAAATTTCCACCCATTTACCTTCCTCTATGAAACGCGTGTTTAGTTGTCCGAATGTAAATTGCGTGACACGGCATGAACCCATCGATACTTTTTTTTATATCAGCGAGAATCGCAAAAAAATTATTTTAACTTGTCATTATTGCGAAAAAATGTATGATCGCGATCAAGTAAAGGTAAAGATATAGCATGATAGTTATTTCAAATGCAAAATCGATTTCAGGCGATGTCATTAATTTATCAATCCCATCGACACAAACTATCAATCTTGATGCGAAAAATTTAACGATTTTTCCTGGCTTAATTGATCCACACGTT
Source organism: uncultured Coxiellaceae bacterium (assembly GCA_964555965.1). Classification (GTDB taxonomy): domain Bacteria; phylum Pseudomonadota; class Gammaproteobacteria; order DSM-16500; family DSM-16500; genus Aquicella. The sequence goes on along the minus strand of CAZKUQ010000071.1, from coordinate 4,223 downwards.
CATTTCCGCACACCAGGAATGGAATATAAAGAAGATTGGAAAAGCGCAGCAAAAGCCGCTATTTGCGGTGGATATACGACTGTATTTGATATGCCAAATACCTTGCCGCCAACTGTCACTGCCGAATTATTACGCGAAAAAAAAGCGCTAATTGAACGTCAGCTAAAACAAGTTGGTATTCCATTACGTTATCAATTGTATTTTGGTGCAGATAAAAATCATTTAAATGAAATTGCAAACATTCAAACTGAAGTCATCGGCATTAAAGTATTTATGGGCTGCAGCACAGGCAATTTAGTCATTGATGATGATGAAAGTTTACATGCGGTATTTGAAATCGCAGCGAAAAATGATTTGCTCGTTGCTGTGCATGCCGAAGATGAAACAAGAATGCGTGAGTTAAAAAAACAATATAGCGATCGCAAAAATTATGCCGATCATTCACGTATTCGTGATGTGGAAACAGCACGCATTGCCGTTGAAAAAGCAATTAGCTTAACGAAAAAATATCAAACACGGTTATATATTTTGCACGCAAGCACCGCAGATGAAATTAATCTTATTCGTGAAGCTAAACATGCGAACTTACCAGTTTTTGCTGAAACCACACCTCATCATTTATTTTTAGATGATTCTGTCTATCCGCACTTGCATGGCAAAGCGGTAATCAATCCGCCTTTGCGCAGCAAAGAACATACGAACGCGATGTGGCAAGCATTAAATGAAGGGGTGATCGACACCATCGGTTCTGATCATGCACCTCATACACCAGAAGAAAAATCGCGGCCATATGGTGAATGCCCATCAGGTATGCCGGGCATTGAAACAACATTGCCGCTATTGCTTAATGCGTATCATCAAAAGCGCATTTCATTGCAGCGCATTGTTGAATTAACATCAGCACGCGCACAAACGATTTTTAGATTGTCAACCACCAATGATGTGGTGTTAGTTGATTTAGAAAAATCACAACAAGTGTTAGATGAAAATTTAAAAACA
>CAZKUQ010000071.1:1432-3214 GCA_964555965.1 uncultured Coxiellaceae bacterium | reverse complement strand
CGAATGGTCAGCTTTTTCTGGCATGACATTAACCGGCTGGCCTGTTTACACCATTGTGAATGGAAAGTGTTTTAAGTTGGATGAAATAATTTAACTTCATCCTCACGCAAAATAGTAAGAAATTCGTCATTCCCACGCAAGCGGGAATCTCATGAATGCTGATAGAAAGATCCCCGCCTACGCGGGGATGACGACCTGTGGCAAATATCGCAATTATTACAAAGGAGAAAACAATGCAAAATACACAAACATTAATTAACGACCTATATAAAATTGGTGTAATTCAATTTGGTGAATTCAAATTAAAAAGCGGACAAACTTCTTCGATTTACATGAATCTCAGAAAAATTATTTCTTACCCGCATATCTTACGCGCTGTTGCCAATGCGATGTGGGAAAAAATTCATTCTGCCAAATTCGATTTAATTTGCGGCGTACCATACACCGCTTTGCCGATCGCCACGTGCATTTCTCTCGATCATGACATCCCGATGATTATGCGTCGCAAAGAGAAAAAAGATTATGGTACAAAGCAAATGATTGAAGGCGAATTTAAACCAGAACAAAGCTGTTTAGTGGTGGAAGATGTCATCACTACTGGCGGCAGCATTATTGAAACAGCGGATGAATTAACCAATGCAGGCATCAAAGTGAATGATGTCATTGTATTAATTGATCGTGAACAAGGCGGCAGAGAAAATTTAGAAAAACATTTTCATGTGCACACCATTTTAACTTTATCTGGTATTTTAAATTCATTACTTATTTCTAACACTATTTCCACTAATGAACGAACGATTATCGAAAAATTTTTAGAAGCGAGATCAGCTTAATGAAAAATATTTCGCTTTCTTATCATGCGCGAGCGCAGCATTGTCCATCTCATGTTGGGAAAAAATTATTGCAATTAATGGATGAGAAAAAAACCAATCTTTCTTTATCTGCTGATGTCACCTCTGCGCGTGAATTACTGAAACTCGCTGATCAGCTTGGCCCAGAAATTTGTGTGTTGAAAACACATATTGATATTATCGATGACTACACACCGGCACTCACACACGCATTACAATCTCTTTCACAAAAACATCGTTTCTTTTTATTTGAAGATAGAAAATTCGCTGACATTGGTAACACTGTTAAGCACCAATATGCTGGCGGCATCTATCGCATCGCTGATTGGGCTGATTTGATTAATGCACACAGTTTGCCAGGGCCGGGTATCGTGCAAGGCTTAGCTTCCGCCTGTGATATAAAACAGCGCGGTTTAATTTTGCTAGCCGAAATGAGCTCAGCAGGTCATCTCATGAATCAGGAATACAAACAACAAACATTAAAAATGGCAGAACAATTTCCTGATTTTGTGATTGGCTTTGTCACCCAACATGCGCTTTCAGCTGATCATCATTGGATTAATTTCACACCAGGTGTGAAACTCGAAGATGGCACAGACAAACTTGGACAACAATATGTCACCCCCCAAAAGGCCATTATTGAAAATGGTGCAGATGTGATTATCGTTGGTCGCGGCATTATTGCTGCGGAAAATCCATTATCCGTTGCCAAACAATATCGTGAAGCTGGCTGGAATGCTTATTTAGAAAGATTAACGTGATTAGTGCTGGACTGGATTAGAATAAGCGTGTCATTCCTGCTAAGCAAGAATCTCTTGTAACAAAAGATCCCCACTTTCGTGGGGATGACAGTTATTTTGGGGATGGCAGTTATTTTGGGGATGACAGTTATTTTGGGGATGGCAGTTATTTTGGGGATGACAGTTATTTT
>CAZKUQ010000071.1:0-1332 GCA_964555965.1 uncultured Coxiellaceae bacterium | reverse complement strand
GGGGATGACAGTTAGTGCGTGTGATTATCATTAGTGTCTTTGGTTTTTTTTCGGTACAATACGCAAGTTTTTAAATCGCCCGATCAATTACATGTTTTCTATAACAGAGAAAAAATCCGCAGGAGACCCCTATGATGGTGATGAATGAGGTATTTAATATGCAAGCCAAGTCTCAAACAAATTTGTCTGTCGAAGAATTAATCAATGCTGCGCTGTCTCGCGGTGAAGGCGAACTTGCCGCCAATCAAGCATTAGTCGTCAAAACGGGTCCTCGAACAGGGCGTTCACCAAAAGACCGTTTTATCGTGCGTGATGAGGTGACTGAATCGCAAGTGGATTGGAATAATATTAATCAACCAATCAGTCCAGAAAAATTTGATGCGTTATGGGTCAAGGCACTTAATTATCTTGAAACGAAAGACACGCATTTTATCTCCTATTTAAAAGTTGGTGCACATAAAACATTAGGTATCCCAGTCAAAGTCATTACTGAACTCGCTTGGCAGAATTTATTCGCACATGTTTTATTTATTCGACCTGAAGAGCCAACTACCACTGCCGAACCAAATCAATGGACAATATTAAGCACACCAGGATTCAAGACTGATACAGCACGTGACGGCGTCAATAGCGATGCTGCCGTCATATTAAATTTTAGTAAGCGCCGTATTTTAATTTGTGGAACGTATTATGCTGGTGAAATGAAAAAAGCCATGTTTTCTGTATTGAATTTCATCTTGCCGCAACACAATATTCTCCCCATGCATTGTGCTGCTAATTCAGGTAAAGATGGTGACACCGCATTATTTTTTGGCTTATCTGGTACCGGTAAAACAACATTATCGGCTGACCCAGAACGTTTATTAATCGGTGACGATGAACATGGCTGGGGCGAAGACGGTGTATTTAATTTTGAAGGCGGCTGTTACGCAAAATGTATCGATCTTTCCCAAGAACGTGAGCCACTCATTTGGAATGCGATTCAATACGGATCCGTGATTGAAAATGTGGTGTTAGACCCTGTTACTAAAATTCCCAATTATGCTGATGGCAGTCTCACACAAAACACTCGCGCTGCTTATCCACGCGAATTTATTCCTGAACGTGTTGAAAATAATCGCGGCAAACAGCCGAATGTGGTTTTATTTTTAACTTGCGATTTATACGGCGTGTTGCCACCGATCGCAAAATTATCCCCCGAACAAGCGGCTTATTATTTCTTAAGCGGCTACACGGCTCTTGTTGGCAGCACGGAAGTCGGACAAGGCAGCGGTATTAAACCCACCTTCAGCACATGCTTTGGTGCACCCTTTTTCCCCCGCCCGCCACGTG
>CAZKUQ010000070.1:0-10241 GCA_964555965.1 uncultured Coxiellaceae bacterium | reverse complement strand
TGCGCCTTCGCGGGGATGACAGCATTGCAGGGATGACATGGTCAATAGAGAGAGTATGAAAGCATGGCAGGACATAGTAAGTGGGCGAATATTAAACGCCATAAAGCAATACAAGATGCGAAACGCGGCAAACTTTACACGAAAATTATTCGCGAAATTACTGTCGCAGCAAAGATGGGCGGTAGTGATGCAAATAGCAATCCGCGTTTGCGAGCAGCATTAGATAAAGCGCAAGAAGCGAATATGACGAAAGACGTTGTTGAGCGTGCGATTAAGCGTGGTACTGGCGGCATGGAAGGTGAAAATGTTGAAGAAATTCGTTACGAAGGTTATGGGCCAGGCGGTATTGCTGTTATGGTAGATTGTATGACGAATAATCGTAATCGAACTGTATCAGAAGTAAGGCATGCTTTTACTAAACATGGTGGAAATTTAGGAACGGATGGCTCTGTCGCTTATCTTTTTAAAAAGCAAGGTCAAATGACTTTCGCACCCGGTGTGGATGAAGAACGTCTGATGGAGCACGCACTAGAATTGGGAGCAGAAGATATCATTAGCAATGATGATAAAAGTATCGAGGTGCTTACTTCGCCAGAAAATTTTTTGACAATAAAAGAAGCGCTGGTTAAATCAGGGTTTCAGCCAGAACACGCAGAAATTACGATGTTGGCAAACACCGATGTGACGATTACTGATAAAGATACTGCTGAATCCGTGATGAATTTAATCGATGCTTTAGAAGATTTGGATGATGTGCAAGAAGTATATTCTAATGCAGATGTGGTGGAAGAAATTTTGAATCAGTTGTCGTAACGCAGACGTTTAATATGTCATCCCGATGGCTATTAATGTCATCCTATGGCTGTTAATGTCATCCCGATGGCTGTTAATGTCATCCCCGCGAAGGCGGGGATCTATTGAATAGATTCCGCTTTCACGGGAATGACATGATTATTTGACGGGCTGGGAAACCAGAGTGTAAATGAGCCTCGTTCACAAGGAAATCCACATGACAGTGATTATCGGTATCGATCCAGGTTCGCGTCGCACAGGATATGGCGTTATTCGGCTTGAAGGAAATCGACATCTTTATCTCACGAGCGGCTATCTTGATTTAACTACATTTGAGCCAGCAGAACGATTGCGGCAAATTTATCTAGGTATCAAAGAAATTATTGAAATCCATCAGCCACATGAAGCGGCTATTGAGCAAATTTTTATGCATGAAAATCCTAATTCAGCATTAAAATTAGGTCAGGCGCGCGGAGCAGCCATTGTCGCGCTCAATATTCCCGTGTCAGAATATTCAGCGCGACAAGTAAAAAAATCAGTCGTGGGACAAGGTGCGGCTGGAAAAGATCAAGTACAATTCATGGTGAAGCGTTTGCTTAATTTACAAGATAAATTGCAGCCAGATGCAGCCGATGCGCTTGCAGTTGCATTATGTCACGCACAAGCGCGAACCTTAAAAAAACTAGGGATGACTATCCGATGATTGGAAAAATTTCTGGAATAATTCTCGAAAAACAAGCGCCGCAATTAGTCGTCGATGTGCATGGAATTGGATATGAAATCGATGCACCGATGAGCACGTTTTATCAACTTCCTGATGTTGGACAACCAGTTACTTTATTTACGCATTATGTGGTACGTGAAGATGCACATTTACTTTATGGTTTTTATACACGCGATGAGCGCACGTTGTTTCGTACGTTATTAAAAGTAAATGGGGTTGGTCCGCGATTAGCATTGACGGTGTTATCTAGTGTGACACCAGAAGAATTTGTGCGTTGTGTATTGAATAATGATACGGTGCGCTTAGTGAGTGTGCCGGGTATTGGCAAAAAAACGGCAGAAAGATTAGTGATTGAAATGCGTGATAAATTATCTGATTGGTATCAAGCACCCGCATTAGAAGGAGCAGCACCAATTAAAAAAGATGATCATCGTCATCATATTTTGCAAGATGCCATTTCTGCTTTAATTGCATTGGGCTACAAACAACAAGAAGCAAATCGTTTTGTCACTAAAATTGATGATGGCAATTCAACGAGTGAAGAATTAATTCGTCGTGCACTCCGGGAGATAATGTGATGATGGAATCAGATCGAATTATTGCACCAGAGCAGCAAGAAGCTGATCAAATTGACCGTGCTTTACGGCCAAAATATTTGCGTGATTATGTTGGACAACAATCCGTGCGTGATCAAATGGATATTTTTATTCGTGCTGCCAAAATACGTGGTGATGCACTTGATCATGTTTTAATTTTTGGTCCACCAGGATTAGGTAAAACCACCTTAGCCAATATCATCGCAAATGAATTAGGCGTAAGTTTGCGACAAACGTCAGGTCCTGTGCTTGAACGTCCTGGTGATGTCGCTGCATTACTCACTAATTTGCAAGCGAGCGATGTGTTGTTTATCGATGAAATTCATCGTTTAAGTCCAGTGGTGGAAGAAGTATTGTATCCAGCAATGGAAGATTATCAAATTGATATTATGATTGGTGAAGGTCCAGGAGCACGCTCAATCAAATTAGATTTACCGCCATTTACATTAATTGGTGCGACTACTCGTGCGGGTTTATTAACATCGCCATTACGTGACCGTTTTGGCATTGTGCAACGCTTAGAGTTTTATCAAGTACCAGATCTTCAACATATTGTGTTGCGTTCAGCACAAATTTTGAAAGTTGCGATTGATGAGGCAGGTGCTGCAGAAGTCGCACGTCGTTCACGTGGTACGCCACGAATTGCCAATCGCTTATTGCGTCGCGTGCGTGATTATGCCGAAGTAAAAGCAAATGGGCTTGTATCAGAAGAAATTGTGAAACACGCATTAAATTTCTTGAAAGTCGATAGCCAAGGATTTGATGTCATGGATCAAAAATTATTATTAGCTTTAATGGATAAATTTGGCGGGGGCCCGGTAGGATTAGAAAGTTTAGCAGCATTTATCAACGAAGAAAAAGGCACGATTGAAGATGTGATTGAGCCTTATTTAATTCAACAAGGATTTATGTTGCGTACACCGCGCGGACGAATGGCAACTAAATTTGCTTATCAACATTTTGGTTTAAAAACGCCAGAAAAATTTTTAAATACACAAAATTTAAATTTATTTGAAAGTGATTTGGCGAGTGATCCAGTATGAAGAATGAATACATTTATCCTTTACGCGTGCACATTGAAGATACGGATTTTGCCGGTGTGGTCTATCATAGTAACTATCTAAAATTTATGGATCGAGCACGTTCCGAATGGATAGAAGAAATGGGGATGGGCATCACCTGGCAGCGCCATCATCATCTTTATTTTCCAGTTCATTCGGCCAATATTCAATTTATTAAACCAGCTCGCTTGCACGAGAAGGTCGAAGTTGTTAGTACAATCAAGCAGATGAAACAGGCAAGTTTATTCTTCGAACAGTATTTGCGCCTGGCAGATTCTAGTCATAAAATATTGTGCAAAGCTGAGATAAAAATTGCGTGTGTGGATGAGAATATACGTCCATGTGCGATTCCTGAAACTAATGGTTTAGAAACAATTCGGAGAATGTTAACGTGAATTATGATTCCACCTTATTAAGTTATTTTATTCACGCAAGTGTTGTGGTGAAATGCGTGATGTTAATTTTAGCTGGCGCTTCTATTTTTTCATGGGCGTATATTTTACAACGCTTTTTTTACATTAAAGATGTGAATAAAGCGTCTGGCGATTTTGAAAATTCATTTTGGTCTGGCGAAGATTTATCGCAGTTATATTCAGAAGGTGCACGTGATAAAAAATCACGCGAAGGTGTTGAAGCGATTTTTCGTGCTGGGTTCAAAGAATATATCCGTTTTCGCAAACAGGCAGGTAGTTCATCTGATCAAGTGATCGAAAATACTCAACGTGCAATGCGTGTTGCGCAAATGCGCGAACAAGACAAATTAGAATCAAGCTTATCATTTCTTGCAATTGTTGGTTCAACTGGTCCTTATGTTGGGTTATTCGGAACAGTATGGGGAATCATGCAATCATTTCGTGCATTAGCAAATGTCCAGCAAGCAACTATTTCGATGGTAGCACCAGGTATTGCCGAAGCATTAATTGCAACGGCATTAGGTTTGTTTGCAGCCATTCCAGCGGTGATTGCTTATAACCGATTTGTCACAGACATTGGGCGTTTAATGAATCGTTGTGATGCATTTCAAGAAGAATTTATGAATATTTTAATTCGTCAATCACAGCAAGCACCTGCTGCAACTGATACAGTGAGATTATAATATGGCTATGTATCAACCAGGATCACGCAAACCGATGTCAGATATCAATGTCGTTCCATTTATTGATGTGATGTTAGTGTTGCTCGTGATTTTTATGATTACGGCGCCATTGTTAACACAAGGTGTGAAAGTGGATTTACCAAAAACACAAGCAAAAGCGCTTACGGAACAAGAAAAAGAACCATTAATTGTGACGGTTGATTCTAGCGGAAATTTTTATTTGAATCTGGCCGATAAACCAAATCAACCTATCACAGAAAGAGTGCTGACGAATTTGGTGACGAGCCAATTAGCAGCACAAAAAGAAGGGCAGCAACGTCCAGTATTAGTACGCGGCGATAAGAACGTGAACTATGGAAAAGTCATGGAGGCAATGGTGTTGTTGCAACAAGCGGGAGCAAAAAGTGTTGGGTTGATTACGCAGCCACTTCCTTCTGAACAGAAAATTAGTTGATATCATGGCAGCGCAACTGAAAAAAAAATATATTTATTTATCTCTCACACTTCACGTTGCGATTATGTTAATACTGGTATTGAGTGTGAATTTTTCTGCACCGCTGCCAGTTTTTGAAAATACCAATAAACAAGATGTGATAAGTGCTGTGGTGCTAGGTGATACAATAAAAAGTAAAATTTTACCGCAGAAAATCGCATCGCAACCGATTAAAACTGAACCTCAAGAAAGCAAACCAGCGCCTAAAGAAATAGCCAAAATAAAGCCCATTGAAAAAATTGAACCGAAAAAAGATGTCATTGCGTTGAAAATCGATCAAAAGAAAAAATTAGCTGATAAGAAATCATTAGAAAATAAACAGCGTGAATTATTAGAAAAATCGTTACTAGCCGATATCAAAACGCATTCCGAAAAACAAAAAAAAGTGAAACAAAAACAATTAAAATCACAATTTGAAAAGTTATTGCGTGATTCTGCAGAAAAATCATTACGTCAACAATTGTTAAATGAAGAAATTAAATTAAAGGGTATACAGAATCGTCAAGCGCAAGGTGAAATCAATAAATATAAAGCGCTTATTATCCAGGCGATTAGTGATCACTGGATTATTCCCACGCAATCAGATAAAAGTCTTTATAGTGAGCTCATGATTCGCGTTGCACCAGGTGGCGTCGTGCTAGATGTGCAAGTGACGAAAAGCAGCGGCGATCCAGCATTAGATAGTTCAGCGCGTGCGGCTGTATTAAAATCTTCACCATTACCTGTGCCGGCTGATCCAGAAGCTTTCGAAGCATTTCGTCAATTTGTTTTGAAGGTGAAGCCGGAAAATATACTTGGTGATGCGATAGGATAGTTTTTTTGGGAATAAAATGGATTTATTTGCAATGGAGATAAACTGTGCTGCTGACGATATTTTTAATTTGTGTGAGTGCAATTCTCATTTTAGGATGGGATGATTTTAGACGTAAAAGACGTATTAATTTTTTGCAAAAACAATTAAATCAGCAGCAAGCTGAGTTAAATATACTTCAAGAGTCAAATAAAAAAATACAAGATCAGTTAGATTCTACCAAGGAAAAATTACGCGCAACATTTCAAGATCCTGTTACACACTTAATTAGTTGGCATGTATTTGCAGATCGTTTACAGCAACATATTAAAGAAAGTGAACGCCAATCATTAATTCTAGGTTTATTATTTATTGACATTAATGATTTTAAAATGATTAATGATGCCTATAGTAATGAAGTTGGCGATGCAGTGTTACGCGAAACTGGAAAACGGTTGCAAGCTTGTATTCGCCAAATTGATAGCGTCAGTCGATTTTCACGCGATACCTTTGTTATTTTACTGACAAAATTAACTAAGCCAGAAACGGCTGTTGTTATTGCGCAACGTATTTTGCAATCTATCGCAGAAAAATATCAAATTGATAATCACGAAATCCATATTAGTTGTTGTATTGGGATGACATTTTATCCGTCCGATGGTAAAGAGGCTGCGACATTACTTCGCAATGCAGATCATGCTTTGCATATAGCAAAACAACATGGCAAACAAGGCTATCATTTTTTTGAAGAACGCATGCAAGCAAAAAGTCAGCGCGAATTAATTCTGAGTACAGGATTAAATCGAGAATCAGTTATTAATGAGTTTAATATTTATTATCAACCGATTATTAATGTTAATCACGAAACCATTTTCTGTATGGATGCTTCATTGCGCTGGCAGCACAAGCAATACGGACAAATAGAAGAACAAGATATTTATGCTTATGCTGAAAAACAGCGCAAATTAAATTTTATTACGGAATGGATATTATCACGCGCCGCCCGGCAATTTATTGCATGGCAAAACTTAGGGTTTAATCCAGAATATCTTGCTTTATCACTTTTTCCCAAGCAGTTAGAAAGCAGCCAATTTATTTATCGTCTTTCGCAAATTTTACAAGAATCAGGATTTCAAGCAGAACGATTATTACTAATCTTAGATGCAAATTTCATGCAGATTTCTTTCGATATTTTAGAAAAAGCATTTAACATGCTCAAATATTTAGGCGTTAAAATCGGCATTAATCATTTTTGCGCTGGCCCATTTCCATTACGTTATTTGCAACATCTTAATGTTAATTTTTTACGCATCGATCCAACTATTATTGATGATGTCGTATTGAATAAGCAGTCACAAGCATTAATCAAATCAATCATTCAAATGGGCGAAAACATGTCAATTCGTATTGTCGCTCAAGGGGTACAAACAAAAGATCAAGCTAACATCTTGAAGGAGCTTGGTTGTGAATTAATGCAAGGGCAATTCTTAAGTGAGCCAATTGTTGAGGGAGAGGTGGTGAATAAAATGTCAGTGATGTTTTAACTCTGATGGTTTTGTGGTATTAATTATTTTTTCAAAGAAAAATTACGTCATCCCCGAAATTATGTCATCCCCGCGAAGGCGGGGATCTGCCAATAGATTCCGCTTTCGCGGGCATGACAAGCTCAAAAAATGAGGATTCAATAATCATGCGTAAAATAATACACTTTATCTTTTTGATGATGCTGTTTATTACATCATATTCAGCTTATGCCATCTTAAGTATGGAATTAACGCAAGGTGTAGCAGGCGCTATTCCAATTGCGGTTGTCCCATTTGCAAATCTTAATGGGCAACCATCACAAGATGTATCAAGTATTATTGCAAACGATTTGCAAAATAGTGGCCGATTTAAGGTATATGGTAAAAATTCATTAAGTGCGTTTCCAAGTGATGCGAATAGCGTTTCTGCTGATTATTTTCGCCGTTTAGGTACAGATAATGTGGTCATTGGTAAAGTTGATGCGTTAGGTGGCGATCGATATCAAATTAGTTTCCAATTGCTTGATATGTATCGTGGTAAAGGTAATGCTAGCATTATTTTAAATAGCAAATACACGGTTTCATCACGTGAATTACGCGCGGCGGCACATCATATTAGTGATTTGATATATGAGCAAATTACGGGTGTGCGTGGTGTTTTTTCAACAAAACTTGCCTATGTGGTTGTTCAACGCGGCGCAGGTGGCGTAGGGCGTTATACGCTTGAAGTATGTGATGCAGATGGTTTTAATCCGCGCCCATTATTAAATTCACCTGAGCCAATCATGTCTCCTGCTTGGTCTCCTAATGGTAAGCAGCTTGCTTATGTTTCATTTGAAAATCGCCGTGCAGGAATTTATTTGCAAGATGTTGCTACCGGTTCAAGACGGTTACTAAGCCAATTTCCTGGTATTAATGGTGCACCTGCCTGGTCACCAGATGGACGTAAGTTAGCGATTGTTTTATCTAAGAGTGGTGCGCCGAATATTTATGTCATGGATATTGGATCACGCCAACTAAAACAAGTAACAAAAGATTTTTATATTAATACCGAACCTTCTTGGTCTACTGATGGAAAATCATTATTGTTTACTTCAAATCGTAGTGGGGGGCCTGAGCTTTATCAAATAAATGTAAACGGCGGTGACGCGTCACGTCTTACTTATGATGGTGATTATAATGCTCGAGGTTCGTTCACACGTGATGGCAAATATGTGGCCATGATTCACAAGGTGTCAGGTGTGTATAAAATTGCTTTACTTGATCAAGACACAGGCACAGTCAAGGTGTTGACTAATTCTGCAGGTGATAGTGCCTCTCCAAGTGTTGCACCAAATGGCAGCATGATTTTATATGATACGGTGTATCGTGGGCAGAATGTCCTTGGCATGGTGTCATCGGATGGCAGAGTGCAATTGATCTTACCGGCGCGGAATGGTGAGGCACAAGACCCAGCTTGGTCTCCCTATTCGTCTTAAAATTTTGTAATGAGGGTGGATTACCCAAAAGCGCTTAATCAGTCGATCTGATATTAGACATATAACAGCTTGCTAAGTCATTATTTCGGGGTATACTTTTGCGTTATTGTCATGAATTTTGGGGGAGTTTTTATGAAATTAAAACAATGGATGAAAGTGATTTTGATTACGTGCAGTGTGGTCGCGCTAGCAGCATGTTCTACTGGGCGCAAACCACAAGACTCTGCAGTAGATGATGCTAACTCAGCTTATAGTGATGATGCACAAGCTGCCGGGTTAGGAGAAGATTCTAGGTTTAATGATCAAGCTGAAAGCGGTAGGCAGTCGCTCTCAAAACGTACTTATTATTTCGATTTTGATAGCAATGTTGTGCATGATGGAGATAAACCTGCTATTAATGCAAATGCACATAAAATTGTCGCAAATTCAAGAGTAAAAGTCTTGTTAGAAGGGTATACTGACCCACGCGGAAGCCGTGAATATAATATTGGTTTAGGTGAACGTCGCGCAAAAGCTGTAGCAGAAATGTTAACTGCAAAAGGTGTTAATCCTGACCAAATTCGTATTGTAAGTTATGGTGCTGAGAAATTAGCTTCAATCGGTCGTTCAGAAGCTGATTATCAGTTAGATAGACGTGTTGTGTTAGTTTATTTACGATAATTTATGCAGCAAACATATAAGATGATTGCGCTCGCGATGCTGCTTGGTATCGCGATGCCTGTTTTTGCAGAATCTGCACCAGTATATGATGCAGATGATTTATCACAGTCAATGGATGCTCCTCTGCAACAACAGGATTTACCACCACCGCCTTCACCATCGCAGGATGGCGGTTTTATGTCGAATGATTCATTGCCGCCAGCTCCTGCACCTGCTTCAGCGGCAAATAATATGGCTCCGCAACCATCTTTAGCACCTTCTTCAATGAGTACAGCACAACGTCTGAAAAAATTAGAAGATCAAGTCGCGAATATACATGGTGTACAATCATCTGCTCAACTTGAAACGTTGCAAACCGAAATTCAATCTTTACGTAATCAAGTAGAGCAATTGACGCACAAATTGGATCAATTACAAGCTCAACAAAAAACCATGTATTCCGATTTAGATAAGCGTGTATCGCAACCTGGTGTGAAAGGAGCAGCAAAATCGGCAACTGATGATATACCAGCGGAAAGAGCAATCGTCACTAAAACAGCCACCACAACCAAACCTAAAGAAACTACCGAAGAGCAGCCAAATGTAGCAGAGGAGCAGCAAACTTATCAAACGGCTTATAATTTGATTAAAGCTAAAAAATATAATGAAGCTGTTTCAGCATTGCAAAATATGCTAAAGAAATATCCATCTGGTCAATTTGCATCAAATGCTCATTATTGGTTGGGTGAATTGTATGGTTTAGTTGGTAAGCATGATCAAGCGTTAACGGAATTTGAGACAGTCGTAACAAAATTCCCTGATAGTCCGCGTGTCTCTGATGCGCAATTAAAGATTGGTTTAATCTATGCAACACAATCAAAATGGTCAGACGCAAAATCATCGTTTAAAAAAGTCATTAATCGTTATCCTGGAACGGCATCCGCACGTCTTGCATCGGAGCAATTGAAACAGATCAAGCAAGCAGGCCATTAGTAGACTTCTTTTGAAATCTTCGTCTTTTGCTTTAATTCGAGGCGCATTGGTTTCGA
>CAZKUQ010000069.1:1204-10358 GCA_964555965.1 uncultured Coxiellaceae bacterium | reverse complement strand
TGGATCCCCGCCTTCGCGGGGATGACACAGTTAAATAAACACTCTCGATTTTTCGGCCTTTTTATTGGAGAAATCATATGGGTTTATATTCTGATATTGCAAAAAATACATCTGCTATCCACTCGCAACTTGATTCCTTGCCATACTTAACTCGCTATCAATCAACACAATTTACGCTAGTAGATCGACATCGTCATTTGGCGCAATTGCTGCCAATTTATGAGGCAATTGAATCCAAAATGAAATCATTAAATGTGATAAATCTTTTGCCTAACGAATTTTTTGAGCTAAGTGATAGAGCAAAAGAGTTAAAAGCAGATATAGCATTCATGCGAAAAAATTTTCGTTATAAGCAAGATGATGAGATTTTAGCATCAACCCAAGAGTATGTTGATGCTATTAATAATGAAACATCTATAGCGCGTATATTTGGCCATTTCTTAGTGCGAATTTTAGGTGATTTGCACGGTGGGCAGTCAACCAAAAAACATGTACGGGAAATATTTGAGAGAAATAGATTCGATGTTAATCCTGAATCATCAGAAGGAATTCAATTTTATACTTTTAAAGAAAACACCTTGATAAAGCTAATTGGATGGTTGAATCAAACAGCTTTTGAAAATACTAAAGAAATACTTTTAGCGTGTGATGATTCTTTTAAAAAACATATTGCTATCTTTAATGAACTTGAAGCAACACGAGCAGTAAGTGTGTCAGAACATATCGCGAGTTTTTTTGCAAAGCCAAAAGTACAAGCTGCAACAGCATTAGCAATGACAAGTATTGGTCTTGCAGCACTGTATGCACGAAATGTATAACTGGACTTTGGCCGCGATTAAGCGTTCGTTATTAAGTCGTGAACGCTTGCAAAATTCTTAAAAAGTAGGACTTATCAAGCCCTACTTTTATTTTAGGTTAAGCTTTACTTGGCGCTAACGGCGAGTTGGATAACGAAACAACCTCAGCGTGTCCAGCCTCTTCTTTTTTAGCTGGTGGCTGAAAGAAACGACTCATATTATTTTTTGCAAATTGTTTAGCAAATTCCAGACCTTTATCAAGTAAGCCTGATTGGTTTAACGCTGAAGCACCTGTGTAAAGAAGGCATCCAAATGAAAACCAAAATGCATAACTATCTTCTAAATAGGTGATAGCAGTCACCACGGCAAGCATTCCTGTTGTAGCAGTGCTCATTTCATAATTTTTTGTGTTTTTTTGTGGGAGATGTTGTAATTCTTTGCCAGTTTCTTGAGCTGCTTTTTTTGCTAGTTCTAACATAAACTTCTTCCTTGTAAATAAATGTTTATTAATAACAAGTATTGAAATATAAAGGTATAACAATTAAATTTCAACCTTAACCAGCAATAGAAACAGCTTTTATTAACTTTTGAGAATAAATTCAGCTTAAATGAGAGTGACATGCAAAAAAATAAAATTATTTATTTTATATTTGTAATAATATTTTCGGTGAATGGTGCATTTGCAAAAGGTGTGCCATTTGGTAATGATGCTGTGAATGATATAAAAAAATATTTATTTGCAAATATTGCATCAGAAAGCCATTCCATGCAAAAAAACGACAACGGAAGAATAATTTATTCCTTACCAGGTGCTGTAATTGCTTCACCATCAAGATATGGCACGGGATTTAGTCAAGATTATCAATTTCATTGGACACGCGACGCGGCGTTAACGATGCAAGAAGTGGTTTATTTATATATTCATGCTGATGCAAATGAGAAAAAAAATCTAAAAAATTATTTGATGAATTACATTAATTTTGAAGCTAAGGCGCAACAGCAAATTTCGCGTGTAGGCGAAAAAACATTAGGACAGCCTAAATTTAATATTGATGGAAGCATATGGGAAGGTGAATGGGCGCGTCCACAAAATGATGGGCCAGCTTTGCGTGCACAAACCATGATTGAAATCGCAAATGTTTTTTTGCAGGAAGGTGAAGAAAAATATGTACTGGAAAAAATGCTCAGTATCATTATCACAGATTTAGATTATGTCGCGGAAGAATGGAAAAATACTAATTATGATTTATGGGAAGAGGTGAATGATCAAGATCATTTCTTTACGAAAATGGTGCAGCGTAAAGCATTAATTATAGGCACAACATTATTACAAAAATTAGGTGATAACAGACGTGCACATTTTTATTTATCAAATGCAACTCAATTGACTACTTCGATGCAAACACATTGGAATGTATCACGTGGTTATTTAAGTGAGACCATTAATCAGCAGTTTTATAAAGGCGGCGGATTAGATAGCTCAATACTGTTGGGCGTGTTATATGGAAATTTAAATGACCCATCCGATCCATTTGCTATCACTAATGAACAAGTGATGAGTAGTATTTTTTATTTGCGTAACGCATTTTCAGGGTTATATCGTATCAATATTATCAATCATCATTTGCCGCTCATTGGGCGTTATGCGAGTGATATTTATGATGGCAATCAATTTTCTTATGGTAATCCTTGGATATTAATTACTAATGCGTTGGCGGAATATTATTATGAATGCGCTAAATCGTTTTTGATTCAGAAAGAAATTAATATTACATCGAATAATATTCTCTTTTTTCAACAAATTTCTCCAGATTTAGTGCAAAAAGAAGAAGTGGTGCGTTTATCTAATAATCCAGAAAAATTCCACGCGATTCGACAAGCTTTTATACAAGAAGGCGATCATTTCTTGGAAGCAGTTAAACAATATGCGACTTGTTACGATGTGGGAAATTGCAATCATTTTTCTGAACAAATTGATCGAGCAAGCGGTCAGCAGGTCAGTGCAAAAGATTTAACTTGGGGATATGCCACCTTGTTGGCAGCCGTGCAAGCTCGATCGGACGTTAATTGAGCAGTTAAGACAGGAATCATTTATCTTATTAAAATGTGTTGAAAATAAGCTTGATTGTAATCGAAAACTACAGTAAAAATGGCGGTTCTTATAAAATTCCTTGTTAAATTTTCAAGCAAGCAAGGGCGCGAAAGTGGCGGAACTGGTAGACGCGCTGGATTTAGGTTCCAGTGGGGTAACCCGTGAGAGTTCGAGTCTCTCCTTTCGCAAGCTTAAAGATGATCATCCGAATCTTTTAAATACATTAAGAATTGGATTTCACCATAAAAATTATTTGTTTCATTGGGGTTAAATCATGCAAGTATCAGTGGAAAAATTAAGCAATATTGAACGTCGTCTGACAATCATTGTGCCAGCGAACCAAGTAGAAGAAGCATATGCAAAACATATCGATCGTTTTGCAAAAAACGCGAATATTAAAGGTTTTCGTCCTGGTAAAGCTCCAATGAGTTTTATACAACAACGTTTTGGTGATGATGCACGTCGTGAAGCGTTGAATGAGGTGATTCAGCAATCACTTTACACCGCATTGACAGAAAATAAACTCAATCCAATTAGCACACCACGGGTGGAACCTAAATCAATTCTTGCTGATCAACCATTAGAATTTACAGCTTCTTTTGAGGTGTTGCCTGAGATTGGATCAGTAGTATTTAAAGCAGAAAAAATTGAAAAACCAGTCGCTGAAGTCTCTGATGAAGATGTCAATGTTGTTGTTGAGCAATTAAAAAAACAATACACCAAATGGCAAGTGGTGGAGCGTGCTGCAAATAAAGATGATCGTATTGTGATTGATTATCATGCGATTTACGAAGGCAAACCTGATTTCGATAACAAAGTGCAAAATTTCCCATTGCAATTGGGCAGTAACATCATGATCCCAGGATTTGAAGAAGGATTGTTAGGAGTAAAGATCAGAGAAGAAAAAACGCTTAATTTAACTTTCCCAGCTGATTTTAATAATGCAGAAAAAGCTGGAAAAGCAGTAGATTTTGTCGTGAGTGTCAAACAAGTATTTGAAGCTGACGTACCAGTGATTGATGCGGATTTTGTGAAAAAACTCGGTGTAAAAAGTGGTGATGAAGCTGATTTACGTAAGCAAATCAACGATTCATTAAAATTAGAATGCGATCGCTTAATAAAAGAAAAAGTCAAAGAACAAGTCTTCCGTTTATTGCTAGAACAAAATCCAATTGATGTGCCGAACTCATTAGTATCGCGAGAAGCCAAAAATATTCATGATGAAGTTTATGCAGATCATCACCAGCATAATCATAACCACTCAGATGACGAAATGACGGCTTTTAATGATGTCGCCAAAAAACGTGTGGCATTAGGGTTATTAATTGCTGAATATGCGAAACAGATACAATTAAAAGTGGATGCAAACCGTGTACAAAAACGTATCGAAGAGATTGCTTCTGTTTATGAAAGCCCTCAAGAGGTGATTGACTGGTTATCATCAAGCGAACGCCGAAGTGGCATAGAAAGTCAAGTACTGGAAGACCAGGTCATGGATAAGCTATTAGAGGATGTCCAGATTGATGAAAAGAAAATGAGCTATGCAGAATTGAAAGGCATTCGTATATAATAGAACTGTTAAGGGAAGGAAATCATATGTCTCAGAAACCGAACGGTGTGGTCACATCTAATTTGGTACCAATGGTAGTAGAGCAAACAGCGCGTGGAGAACGTGCATTTGATATCTACTCAAGGCTTTTAAAGGATAGAGTCATTTTCCTTGGTGGTCCGATTGACGACTATGTGGCTAATTTAATAGTAGCGCAGCTATTGTTTTTGGAATCTGAAAATCCAGATAAAGATATATCCATCTATATAAACTCTCCGGGCGGTGTTGTAACGGCAGGTCTTGCGATTTACGACACGATACAGTTCATTAAACCAGCTGTGAGCACCATGTGTATTGGTCAAGCAGCAAGCATGGGTGCGTTGCTTCTTGCAGCAGGAACGGCTGGAAAACGTTATTGTTTGCCAAATGCCAGAGTCATGATTCATCAACCTTTAGGCGGCGTTCAGGGCCAAGCTTCTGATATTGCCATTCATGCGGAAGAAACACTGAAGATTAGAACCAGATTGAATCAAATTTTAGCCCATCATACTGGGCAATCAGAAGAAGTCATATCAAAAGATACGGATAGAGATAACTTTATGAGTGCGGACAAAGCCCATAAATACGGTATCGTTGATAAGATCCTCGATTACCGCACGGATAAAAAGTAACATAAATGAGAGACCAGTGTTTTTTTTGCGCTGGCCTTACGCGATGGGGTGTTCTTAGAGGGGGGAAGCGAAGCGCGCGATTTACCCCTCTTTAAGTGCAAGCACAAGCTCGGCTTGTGCATAGCAGTAAACAGTTTTATTGGGCTCCATTGATTTTGGGCTATTTGTCCCCATGTTAAAGGACTTATATACAAAGAGGTAGACATATGAGTAATGACCAGCGCGGTAATGGTGGAAGAGATAAAGTGTTTCACTGTTCATTTTGCGGTAAAAGTCAGCATGAAGTGCGAAAACTGATTGCTGGACCATCTGTGTATGTCTGTGACGAATGCGTATCACTTTGTAATGACATCATCAACGAAGAAGTACGTGATGATAAACAAGCCCCAGCGACGGAAGCTTTGCCGAAGCTGCCAACGCCAACCGAAATTCGTACAACACTCGATGAGTATGTCATTGGGCAAACACAAGCAAAAAAAGTATTGTCAGTAGCAGTGTATAACCACTACAAACGGTTACGTAATCACACCAAACAAGATGAGATTGAATTAAATAAAAGTAACATTTTGCTAATCGGACCAACCGGCAGCGGTAAAACATTAATGGCAGAAACATTAGCTCGTCTTCTTAATGTGCCATTTGTTATTGCTGATGCAACAACACTCACAGAAGCGGGATATGTCGGTGAAGATGTTGAGAGCATCATTCAAAAGTTATTGCAACGCTGTGAATACGATGTTTCTAAAGCACAAATGGGCATCGTGTACATTGACGAAATCGATAAAATATCTCGAAAATCAGAAAATCCATCTATCACTCGCGATGTTTCTGGAGAAGGGGTTCAACAAGCTTTACTAAAATTAATTGAAGGAACGATTGCTTCTGTTCCACCACAAGGGGGCAGAAAACATCCGCAGCAAGAATTTATTCAAGTTGATACGCGTAATATTCTTTTTGTTTGCGGTGGTGCATTCGCCGGGCTTGAAAAAATTATTCGTGATCGATCTGAAAAATCTGGTATTGGTTTTTCAGCTGAAATTCATGGAAAAGATGATGCAAAAACCATTAGCGATTTATTGCGCGAAGCGGAACCTGCCGATTTAATTAAATATGGTTTGATCCCAGAATTGATTGGGCGCTTACCAGTTGTTGCAACTCTTGAAGAATTAGATAAGCAGGCATTAGTCAGTATTTTAATTGAACCAAAAAATGCTTTAATCAAACAATATCGTAAACTTTTCGACATGGAAGGTGTCATACTGGAATTTCGTGATGCGGCATTGCAAGCGATTGCAGAGCGTTGTGTCGAGAAAAAAACTGGAGCACGTGGTTTACGATCCATCCTTGAGAAGGCTTTGTTAGATATTATGTATGAGTTACCCTCTTTAACCAATGTATCAAAAGTAATTATTGATGAAGCAACCATACATGGAGAAACAAAACCAATCGTCATTTACGAAAGTCATGAGCAACAACAATCAGCGGCAGAGTAGGAAAGACTTTTACTAAATTTAGTGTAACCAATTTTTGGGAGGACGGCACATGGCTACTGTTCCTAGTGATATCAATAACGTTAGTGTTCCAGTGTTACCTTTGCGTGATGTTGTTGTGTATCCGTTTATGGTGGTACCACTTTTTGTCGGACGTGAGCGTTCAATTAAAGCGCTTGAAGTGGCTATGGCTGCAGATAAACAAATATTATTAGCAACACAAAAAAACGCAACAGATGATCAACCAAATGAAAAATCCATTTATCAAGTTGGAACGCTAGCAACTATTTTGCAATTACTAAAGCTTCCAGATGGCACCGTGAAAGTATTGGTGGAAGGTGTGAGGCGAGGAAGTATTAAACGTTTTATAGAAAATCAAGAATATTTCCTTGCAGATGTTGAAGTGATTGAAGAAACCAATACCGGCGATAAAGAAGTAGAAATTTTTGTGCGATCACTTCGATCTCAGTTCGAGCAATACGTCAAACTAAATCGCAAAATCCCTGCAGAAATTATGGCATCAATATTGGCGATCGAAGATGGTAGTCGTTTAGGTGACACCATTGCTGCTCATCTTGCTATTAAATTAGATGAAAAACAAAAATTGCTTGAAATGACAAATCTCCCAAAACGTCTGGAAAAATTAATGGGACTATTGGAAAGCGAAATTGATTTGTTACAAGTAGAAAAGAAAATTCGTGGACGTGTTAAACGTCAAATGGAAAGAACGCAGCGCGAATATTATTTAAATGAGCAAATTAAAGCGATCCAAAAAGAATTAAATGAAATTGAAAATGTGCCAAATGAAATGGAAGCGTTGGCAAAGAAAATTGAAAAAGCAGGCATGACACAAGAAGCACGGGAAAAATGTGAAGCAGAATTGAATAAGTTAAAAGCGATGCCAATGCAATCTGCTGAGGCAACTGTCTCACGTAATTATCTTGATGTGATGTTGTCCTTGCCATGGAGTAAACATAGCAACGCAAATACATCCTTACAACAAGCTGAAAAGATTTTGGATGAAGAACACTACGGCTTGAAAGAAGTCAAAGAACGCATTGTTGAGTATCTAGCCGTACAAAAACGTGTGAAAAAACTGAAAGGCCCCATTTTGTGTCTGGTTGGCCCGCCAGGTGTGGGTAAAACATCTTTAGGCCAATCTATTGCGCATGCAACAGGCCGCAAGTTTGTGCGTATGTCATTAGGTGGTGTACGTGATGAAGCTGAAATTCGTGGTCATCGACGTACTTATATCGGAGCAATGCCAGGAAAAATTATTCAAAAGCTGGCTAAAATTGAAGTGAATAATCCACTCTTTTTGTTAGATGAAATTGACAAAATGGCAATGGATTTTCGCGGTGATCCAGCAGCAGCCTTATTAGAAGTACTCGATCCTGAACAAAATAATTCATTCAATGATCATTATTTGGAAGTCGATTATGATCTTTCTAGTGTGATGTTTATGGCAACAGCAAATACATTAGATATTCCGCCAGCATTACGCGATCGTATGGAAGTCATTCGTATTCCAGGTTATACAGAAGATGAAAAAGTAAATATTGCAGTGCGTCATCTTCTTCCAAAACAAATTGAAGCAGCAGGACTAAAAACAACTGAAATCGAAATACCAGCAGAAACCGTGCAAGACATGATTCGCTATTACACTCGTGAAGCAGGTGTTCGTAATCTTGAGCGTGAAATTTCAAAAATTTGTCGCAAAGTCGTTAAGGAAGTATTACTTAAAACGAAAGAATCTCAAAAACGCATTGGACCAGAAGATCTCGAACATTATCTTGGTGTACGACGCTTTCGCTATGATCTTGCAGAACAGCAAGATCAAGTGGGTCAAGTTAAAGGTCTTGCCTGGACAGAAGTAGGCGGTGAATTGCTAACGATAGAAGCGGTTGTATTGCCTGGCAAAGGCAAAACAATCTACACTGGCCAGCTTGGTGAAGTGATGCAAGAATCCATTCAAGCCGCATTATCTGTTGTTCGTGCGCGTTCCGATCTGCTTGGTATTCCTAAAAACTTTTTTGATAAACATGATATTCATATTCACGTTCCAGAAGGGGCAACGCCAAAAGATGGTCCCAGTGCTGGTATCAGTATGTGTACTGCTTTAGTGTCAGTCATCACCAGTTTGCCGGTTCATGCAAATGTGGCAATGACTGGTGAAATCACCTTGCGTGGCGAAGTGTTGCCAATTGGTGGTGTAAAAGAAAAATTGTTAGCAGCACATCGTAGCGGTATTAAAAATGTGATTATTCCGATTGAAAATGTGAAAGACTTGAAGGAAATTCCAGAAAATATCAAACAAGACTTAAACATTAAACCTGTACGCTGGATTGATGAAGTGTTAACAGCAGCGCTAAGTGGCTATCATCAACGCACACCGCGTAAAAACAAAAATAAAAAAGTAAAAACGCCAATTGTTGTTGGAAAGAAAATGCGTAAGACTGACAGAATTAGAACGCATTAAGGTTTATAAATAACGCAAAGTAGTCGTCATCCCCGCGAAAGCGTGAATCTCAACACAAAGTAGTCGTCATCCCCGC
>CAZKUQ010000069.1:0-1194 GCA_964555965.1 uncultured Coxiellaceae bacterium | reverse complement strand
AAAGCGGGGATCTCTATGAGATAAGATATAACTTAAACTTTCTTAAACCCACTTGAAAATTGTGCATAACAACGATAAGAAGGTTGTGGTTCACCTCTACCATCAATCCAATACATATCAAAAGATTCATGGAACTCTGATGAGCGTCTGACGCCATACATGGCAACTTCGTGATATTCGGAATCTTTTAATGTTTTTTGATTGGTTACTAGTGGATATCCATCAACGTAAATTGGTTTTGAATTTTCTAGATTTGGCGTAAATAAAAATGTAATTGGAAATGTGAAGCTTGCGTTTGGTGCGGATATTTCACAAAAAATGTCATAAAAATAGGCTTTTTCTAGCTTATCAAGAGAAATGGCGGCTCGTTGTTTATATTCAAAAACCTTTTCTCCATCAGTTAAAGGAATTTGAGCAAACGAGCTTGAAGCGGTTAGTAGGGCAAGGCTAGCAATCAATGATTTTGAAATTTTTTTCATGTTTATCTCCTTGAAATGAAATCAGGCAAGTTTCTCATGCGAAAAATCAAGATTCAAATTTATTATTTGATCGAGCCAAGAAAAAAATATATTAAATCGTATGAACTTACTTGACATAAGTTTGATGCTGTTGGTATAAATCACATCTCGCAATGGGAGCTCATAGCACAGGATGTAGGATGGGCCTCAGGCGGTGAAATAAAAGGCAATAGATATTTTTTAACCATGGACAGAGAGATGAACGTATATGAATAGAACTGAACTGATCGACCGTATTTCTGAGAAGGCTGATTTAACAAAAGTAGCAGCATCGAAGGCGCTTGACGCAGTGCTTGACAGTGTGACTGAATCTTTGCAAAAAGGCGATCCAGTAATATTGGTTAATTTCGGTACGTTCACCGTCAAAATGCGTGCTGCACGTGAAGGTCGAAATCCTTCAACAGGTGAGAAGATCAAAATCAACGCAGCGAAAGTTGTTGGATTTAAAGCTGGAAAAGCTTTGAAAGATGCTGTAAAAGAAGAAGCTCGATAAAAAGCATTGGATATCTGCTGGGTGCTTAGCTCAGCTGGGAGAGCGGCGCCCTTACAAGGCGTAGGTCGTGGGTTCGATCCCCTCAGCACCCATAATAAGCAGAAAGATTTTAAAGATATAAAAAGTTCAAGGAGTGGTAGTTCAGTTGGTTAGAATACCGGCCTGTCACGCCGGGGGTCGCGG
>CAZKUQ010000068.1:0-10440 GCA_964555965.1 uncultured Coxiellaceae bacterium | reverse complement strand
AAAACGGGGATCTCTCAAAATAATTGATAGAGATCCCCGCCCGCGCGGGGATGACGAGCGATGCTTCAACAAAGCCGTAAGGAGGAGAGGGTAGGAGAGGAGGTTAACCATAAATTTGCATCAGCTGATTGCGTGTGACTGAATCTAAATCGAAAAATTTCGCTTGTTTTTGCAGGCCTAATGCCAATATTTTCGTCGCATATTGCTTTGCTTGCGACAAATCATGTGTGGTCATGATGCATGTCATTCCATATTTTTCCGCCATGTTTTTGGTTAGCTGCATAATTTGTACTGATGTTTTTGGATCGAGTGCACTCGTGTGTTCATCTAATAATAATATCGATGGCGGATTTAATAAACATAATGCCAAAGCAAGCGCTTGCTTCTCACCACCGGAAAGTTGGTCAACGATACAATCTAATTTAGTGATTAAATTTTCATTGAAATCTTGTAAATAATTCGCTAAAAATTTTTTTTCATTCTTAGATGAAGTAAGAAATGAACGCTGATTTTTTCGCAATAAATAATTCTCATAAATGGTTAAGCTCATGAATAATGAATCAGAAATTGTTTGAGTTAATACAGATAAGGTGGTTGATAATTTCTTTTGAGAATAAGTAGTTAATAAGCGATTTTTTAAATAAATATGGCCGCTTGTAGGATAAATTTGACGTGATATTAACTTTAAGAGCGTGCTTTTTCCCGAGCCGTTACTGCCGAGCAAAACGATAAAATCGCCTGAATTTATCGAAAAATTTAAGTCAGAAATAATAAAATTTTTGCTATGAGGAAAAGCAAATGATAAATTGTCTAATTGCAAAATTGTCATAAAACAGGCCTCATCAATTTTTGTGTGGTTGCAGCGCGCAGACAAAAAATAAGTAAAAAACCTAAAATCATTTTTAAATAAATGGGATCAATATTAATCATTAATAATAAATTCATAGAAGCGTAATAAATAATGACACCGAATAAGCATGCAAAAAATTCTTTTCCAATTCTGAAATAAGCTTTGCTATTGAATCGACGCAATACTTGTTGACCGATGATAATGGCACCGATACCGGTAAGTGTCATGCCAAGTCCCATGCCAATATCAGCATAATTGACGGTTTGCGCTGTTAAACAACCTGAGGCAGCAGCTAACGCATTAGTTAATGCAAATCCTGCGATACGATAATTTTCAATATTTTTTCCTAATCGTTTTAACAAACTTGGATTATCGCCTAAAGCGCGCAAGGTTAATCCGAATGAAGATCGTAATAACAATAATGCAATACTGCAAATCAACAGCGTATAAATACTTGTTAATATCCAGCCACTTATTTCACTTGTTGCGAATGCAGAAGAGAGCAAAGTGGATTGATTAAGCAAAGTGATATTGGGTTTGCCCATGACAATGAGATTGAAGCTACTCAAAATAAAAGTGGCAAGAACACCAGCTAATAGTGGATCAATACGTCCATGACGTTGAATAGTCGCTACCATCACACCTGCTAAACCACCACTCATGATTGCAAAAATAAATGCAAGATAAGGTGGAAAACCAAGTGTCACAAGATGTGCAAAAACAGCAGCTCCAAGTACGAAGCTGCCATCAATAGTCATATCAGTTGCACGTAATAAGTGATAACTAATACTGATTCCAAATGCGAGCGGAATAAATGTTAGTGCTTGTGTCAATATGCTAAAAATAATATTCATCATTTTTTATTCTCGTTCGCGTCAACCATTTCAATTGGATAATGTAGTTTGCTAGCCAATGTTTGAATGGTATCGAGAGATTGATTTTCTTTTTGCAATGAAGATTGGTTAACAAAAATAGTTAAATTAGTCATATTCACCATAGGCAATACACAAGATTTTTTTTGTGTTAACACTTTGCTAGCAAGTGTTGCACCATCAATACCAATTTGTTTTTCATGCACTCCTAGCGCAATACCGGCACCATCTTGCACAGATCCTTGGTCAGAAGTAATCAATGGAATATGCTGTTTTTCAGCTATTTTTTCTAATGTGGTAATGCCGCTTACGACTAAACTATCTTTCAAAACCAGAATAGCTTGGGTGTTATCTTGAATTGAATTAGCAGTAGTAGGTAAATCATTTAGTGTAGAAATCATTTTCGGTGTCACTTCAATGTTATATTTTTTTGCATAATTCACTGCGTTTTTCACTTCAGGAAAAATTTTATCTGAGGTGCTGTGGATGAGCGTGATATGAGAAATGTTTGGATAAATGACATGAATAAAATCGATTAATTGTTGCGATGAAATTTCATCATGTACAACATCGATATTGCAATTTTTCATTTGTTGTCGTTCTTGTTCACTCATTGTTGTAGCGAGACTAACAATTGGTTTGTCATGTATCATTGATGCAGTCATTTGTGTTGTTGATGTGCCAATTGGAACAATCAATGCGTAATTGTCATTTTTCATTTGTGAAATAATCGCACGCTGCAGATTCATATCGCCTTGCGCATTTTCAATTTTGAAAATCAATTTTTCTGTTGATTGTTTTTGCAATGTTTCAGTGAATCCAGCGACAATTTCATTCATTGCTTTGTGTTCGAGTGGAACGATAATGCCGATTTTTTTCTCATTTGTTGATGAATTGCATGCGGTTAGTAAGCTGGTTATTAATGCAATAGTAATCAATTTTTTCATGTGGATTTACCTTTTCTTGTCATCCTCGCGAAGGCGAGGATCTATTGATTGAGGTTCCCGCTTTCGCGGGAATGACGTGTATTGGTGTGAATGACGAGTTATCGTAGCGCCGCGGGGCGCCAGGAAAATAAGATGAAAATTAAAAAAATTTGATGACTGACTAACATATTGGTATCCTCTTAACTAATTGAACGCAAATAAAAAACAAGCTAAATCTTGTTTAGTTTCGCCAGCGCCAATTTGTGTTGTTGAGGATAATTTGCATAAAAATTCACTGTTTCGTTTTTAAAAAATTTTAGTTGGCCATAGTAACTAGTTATGGTCTGTAAGTCAAAACCATAGCATAAGCGGATTAAACTAATATTAAGTTGCATGTAGGCGGACACGATGTGTCCGCCCGGTACGCTAGGCACACACCGTACTAAAACCTAACCCTTTTTTCTTAATGCCTTCAATAATGACAGGCAATGCAGCAACTGTTTGTTCACGTTTTGCAAATCCATCATGCAGCAAAATAACTTGTTTAGAAGAAGCATTTTTTAATATCCAACTGATGATTTTTTCAGTACCAGGTCTGTCATAATCAAACGAATTAAAGCCCATAGGCGTTGGTGTCATACTATATTCACGAATCACTAATCTAACGTGCGCGTTTGATGCGCCATAAGGATAGCGCAAGCATTTTGGTTTGATACCAAGAATATGATCAATGACCTTAACAGGTTCACCTACTTCATATTTTAAATGTTTATCGGAAATTTTTGTTAGCATCGCGTGTGTTTGTGAATGACTTGCTATCACATGACCATCATCATGAATGGCTTTGATGAGATCAGGATATTTTTCTGCATTCATACCAACCACAAAAAAAGTCGCTTTAATGTCATATTTTTTTAAAATAGCAAGAATTTGCGGCGTAAAGGTGGGATTGGGACCATCATCAAATGTTAACGCAACGGTTCCTGGTAAAGCAGTTTTACGTAAATCATGTTCTGCATTTTTTTCCGCAGCAGCAAATAAGTTAACTGAAAATATTAATATTAATGCAAGAAAAATTATTCTCATGATTATTTACTCCATCCATTTTTAAGTGCACGAGCGATTTCAGCCACATGTTTTCCTTGTGTACGTGCTATCCCTAATTCATTTTCACTTGGCATGCGTTTACCATCGCCACCTGCTAGTGTTGATGCACCATATGGTGAGCCACCTGTGATCTCATTCATTTCTACTAGTTTTTTTTCAGAATAAGGCACACCTACTACCATCATGCCTAAGTGAAAAAGAGTCGTATGAAAACTAGTGATTGTTGTTTCTTGTCCACCATGTTGTGTGCCGGTGCTAGTAAAAACGCTTCCAATTTTATTCACAAAAGCATTCTTCATCCATAAGCCGCCAAGCTGATCCAAAAAATTTCGCATTTGTGCACACATGTTACCAAAGCGCGTTGGTGTCCCAAAAATATAAGCATCGGCATGAGTCATTTGATCAGGTTTGATCACAGGAATATGTTCATATTTTTTTTGGATATCTTTGGCACCACTTTTCATTAAGATTTCATCAGGAACCAATTCTGGTACGCGAAATAATTCGATATTGACGTCGTTGATTTCACGCGCGCCTTCTTGAATAGCTTCGGCCATGTGATAAATGTGTCCATACATACTATAAAAAATAATTTGCAAATGAGTTGTCATCCTTTATTTTCCTTGTCCGTTTAATCAATAAAAAAACATTACAAGATTATCACGATGTTGATCCTATCCAAAATTGAGCTCATGCCTATCAAACAAGCATTAAGCATCTCAACACAATCTGTTCATTTTTAATGCAAAAGCGAGTATTTAAGCTATATTTATTGATATAGTTCAAAAAATAAACAATTAAAAAACAAGAATAAACATAGGCTTAATATTTAAGAGTAAAAAATGAACAAAAAATCACCAGTCTCATTTAAATCATTTTTTTGTCAGGGATTGTTATTAAGTCTCTTAGTTTTTTCACAACCAAGTTTTTCAAATCCTCAAGGTGCTGAAGTCGCAGCTGGTGGTGCAACGATTTCTTCTCCCACACCAAACACTATGCAAATTAACCAAACGACTCACAAAGCCATTATCAATTGGCAATCATTCAATATTGGTGCACAAGAAAAAGTTCAATTTCAACAACCGAGTGCCTCATCGATTGCATTGAATCGTGTGAATCCAAATCAAGGTCCATCCCAAATTAATGGTGTGCTCACTGCAAATGGTCATGTGTGGTTAGTGAATCCTGCGGGTGTATGGATTGGATCATCGGCATACATTAATGTGGGTGGATTGATTGCAACAACGTTAAACATTACCGATCAAAATTTTTTGTCGGGTAATTACAAATTTGAGCAATCACCAAATTGGAATGGTCTCATTATTAATGAAGGGACCATCAAAATTGCTGAAGCAGGATTATTAGCGCTGGTTGGTTTAGGTGTGGTGAACAACGGATTGATTGAAGCAAATTTAGGAACGGTTGTGTTGGCATCGGGTAATGTATCGATAGGTTTTAGTGGTAATGAAAATATTCAATTTAGTGTGGATCCTAATTTTTTTCGGGTAGCAAAGGATAAAAATAGTAATCCACTTCCAGAAACAGTGAGTAATTCAGGAAAAATTATTGCAAACGGTGGCAAAGTCTTGATGTCATCGAATGATGCGAGCCGCATACTTGATCGTGCGATTAATATGAAAGGAATTGTTGAAGCAAACTCAGTAGCAACAAAAAATGGCGAAATTATTTTGATGGCTGGCAGTGGCAAAGTGACTGTGTCAGGAAAGTTATTGGCTTCAGGTAAAAAATCGGGCGAATCAGGTGGTAAAGTTCGCGTCTTAGGTAACCAAGTAGCGTTGATAGATGGTGCAGTGGTTAATGCTTCAGGTGATGTGAAAGGCGGTGAGATATTAATCGGTGGTGATTATCAAGGTAAAAATTCATCTATCGCAAATGCAAAAAATACGTTTGTTGGTGCAGGCGTTAGTATGTTTGCTGATGCATTGTCGAGTGGTAATGGCGGTAAAGTGATTGTATGGGCTGATCATGCTACCGATTTTTATGGAAGTATTTATGCTCGCGGTGGCGCTGAAAAAGGCAATGGTGGATTGGTCGAAGTATCAGGTAAAGAAGCATTAGATTTTGATGGCTATGTCAACACATTAGCGCCACATGGTGAAACAGGGATGTTATTATTAGATCCACGTAATATTAATGTGACAGCAAACGGTCAAGCGACGCTTGCGCAAGTTAGTTCATTCAGTACGAATCCAAATGCGAATCGCAACATTAGTTCTGCAACCATTAATGCAGCAGCTTCAAATGTGACATTACAAGCAAATACCGATATCACGTTTGCAAATGCTGTTGCGATGACAAATGCTGGCGTGTCGCTTACCGCGCAAGCGGGTAGAAGTATTTTGGTGAATGCGAATGTATCTACAAATAATGGTGCGATAAATTTGATTGCCAATGATCCTGGTGCTATTCCTGCAAGGCGAAGTGCAGGAGCTGGAAATTTGATGATGGCCGCAGGTACGTCAATTAATTCAGGAACGGCAGCGCTTAGTTTAACAGTCGATTCAACTTCATTTACACCGGGGAGTATCACGGCTGTCGGATTAACTGGTGGTGCGATTTCTTTAACATCACCTAATGCGTTGACTGGCACAGGTGCCATTGCACAAAGTTCATCATTAAGCATTAATATAGGATCAGCAAGCTCAATCTCTGGTGTGATTAGTGGTGCAGGAAATATAACAAAATTAGGTGCAGGTACACTCACTTTATCGGGCGCAAATTCATATACCGGAAGTACGACAATTAATGCTGGCATTTTAAGTCTGACAAATGCAAGCGGATTAGGTAATACATCAAGTACGACCATTACATCTGGCGCACCAAGTGCAACACTGGATTTGAATTTTAATAGTGCAACATTAGGTAACACTAATACGATGACACTGGCTGGAACAGGAACAAGTAGTATTACTTTTTCAGGCTCAGACATCACGCTCAATAATCCAATTTCACTAACAAATGATGGTGTGATAAGTGGTTCAGGTGTTGGTACGATAACACTTGGCGGTGCAATTAGTGGTACAAAAAATTTAACGATTACCTTATTAAACGCAGCTCTTTCTTTACCAGATATCACATTGACTGGAAAAAATTTAAGTGTCAGAGCAGGCGGAGAATTAATGTTAAATGGATCAATTACGGCAACTGGCACAGGCGATTCGATTGTATTATCGAGTACGCGTTTTAATAATTCAGGTAATTATTCATTTGTTGTTGGTGGTCGTTACTTAGTTTGGTCAAGTAATTCCAATCCATTTGGTGGCGCGACACCTGATAATCGTGGTGGTCTTAGTTACGACTTCAAACAATATAATGCAACCTATGGTGTGACACCGATATCAGGAAGTGGCAATGGATTTTTATATACTTTAACACCTTCTGTTACGCCATTACTCACTGGCATCATTTCAAAAATTTATAATGGCAACACAATCGCTGATTTAACTGGACATTACACAAGTACCGGCTCAGTGGATGGTGATACTGTGACATTTAATCCAACAACAGGAAATTACGATAACAAAAATGTTGGCTCAGGAAAAACAGTTTCAGTTTCTGGTGTTACCATTGCAAGTGCATCAAATGGAGCAGCAATTGTATATGGCTATGAATTAAGTACAACAAGTGCAAGTTCAAATACGGGTGAAATCACACCAGCATCATTGACCGTGAGCTCTAATACCAGTCAAAGCAAAATTTATGGCGATGATGATCCGCTATCTGCAAAAACTGCTTATTCAATTACATCTGGAACATTATATGGAAGTGATTCATTAACTGGTGATATGGGTCGCGTGGCTGGTGAACTAGTAGGTAATTATAATTTTACTCAAAATACAGTCGCTGTTAGCGATGGTAATAATGGTGCTAATTACAATCTTATCTTCAATGGATCAACTAATAAATTTCAAATTACCACACGAACATTAACTGCAACGATAGCTAATCAAACCAAAACATATGGGACGAATGATCCTTCTCTTAGTGGTATTTTAGTTACGCTTGGCAATGTTGTTGATGGAAGTGTGACAGATATTAATGGCAATGTGACAGCGATTAATGATACCGGCAATGTCGCAACATCATTAGCATCATTGACGCGCATGGTAGGTGAAAATATTGGGAATTACAATATTACGGCAGGTGCACTGAATGCACTCACTGGTAGTGCGGCAAGTAATTATAATGCTGCGACTGATACGGGTTCGTCACTACTAACCATTAATCAAGCTAATTTAACAGTGACAGCAAACCCAGCGACTAAAATATATGGGACTAGTGATCCAGTTTTTACTTACACAGAAAGTGGCTTAGTCGATGCAAATGTTACAAATTGGATGGGTAATATTACCGTAATTAATGATATGTTTACTGGTGCTTTAAGCCGTGTTTCAGGAGAAAATGTTGGTACTTATCCAATCACAATCGGTACGTTATCCGCATCAACAAATTATGTAATGAATTTTATTAGCGCTAATTTCACTATCACGCCAGCGTTTGTACCGCCAACACCACCAATGCCACCAACACCACCAGCGCCGATACCAACAAATGATGCTTTATATAGTATTGTCTTCCCAACGAGTTTTGCATCAGCACCACAACGTGCTATTCAAGCAAAAAATGGTGTTATTCTTAGTTCTCTTATTGATTCATATAACTTTACAGCACATAAATTAGATGATGATTGTATTGAAGCGTCAACTAATATCACGATTTGTTCTATTCCTTAATCAACTTTTTCAATACCTATTAATGATACATTTCAGTATAATAACTCGCTTAAGAATAAGGATATTCATTAGGAGTTCACCGCAATGGTTAAGCAATATTGCAAATATTTCATTTTATTTTCTCTCAGTTTAATGTTGATAATTTTTACCTTGTTTCGTTATACACAAGCACAAATAGAATCAACGGCGCCCATCACTATTTATGTTGCGAAAAAAATTATTACGATGGATCCAACACAGCCGGAAGCAACAGCGGTCGCTGTGAAAGATAATCATATCTATTCGGTTGGTTCATTAGATGACATGAAAACATGGATGAAAGAAGGTAGTTACACAGTAAATAATGCATTCATCGATGATGTGATCACGCCTGGTTTTATTGAAGCGCATAGTCATTGGACATTATTAGCGATTCTCTTAAATCATCCTTACGTTGGTTATTTTGATTTTCCGAGTGCAAATGGAAATTTGCCTGGCATCAAAACAAAAGCAGACGTGATACAAAAGTTGAAAGATGAAGATAAAAAATTAGCGAATCCTTACATACCGTTATTCGCTTGGCAATACGATCCCATTTATTTTAATAACGCAGATTTGACTACTGATGATTTGGATCAAATTTCTAAAACGCGTCCGATATTTGTATTAAATGCTAGTGGGCACATCGGGTATGCCAATAGTGTTTTATTAAATAAAGCAGGCATTGGCCCGCTAACAACAACGAAAGGCGTAATGAAAGATAAAAATGGTAATCCAACAGGTGTGCTGTTAGAAATTGCAGCAATGGAGCCTGTATTAACAGTGGTTTTACCGCAAATTATGTCGCAACAAGCGATTCAAACAGGCATTAAAAATGCAGGGATGTTGGCGCAAAAATTAGGGTTAACGACTGTTTCCGATTTATTTTTTGGTGGTGCTAATGAAGACTTGTGGCTGCAAGAATTAAAATCGGCAGCTAATAATCCGCAATATCCTGTTCGTGTTGTTGCTGTTTATGGCGCACCAATTTTAATGTTAATGGAGCAACAAAAAGCAGGCGCAGGCTTTGCACATCTTAATAGTTTAATCGCACAAAATAGTAATAAATTACGTTTTGGTGAAGTGAAATTTGTTGTCGATGGATCTATTCAAGGTTTTACGTCACGGTTAAATTGGCCAGGTTATTTTAATGGGGCACCAAATGGCATATTTAATCTTGATCCGGAAAATTTTAAAAAACAGGCTTTATTATTTTGGCAAGGCGGCTATCCGATTCGTGTGCATGTGAATGGTGATGAAGCAACGGATGTTGCACTTGATACATTGCAATATTTACAAACCGCAGCGCCAAGCCGCAGTAATATTTTTGTGTTAGAACATGATCAGCTTTCCTCACCAGAAAGATTTAAGCGTACACGTGACTTAGGTGCTTATGTTGATCTCTTCCCTAATCATATTTATTTTTGGGGTGATCAACATTATTCAATTACGCTTGGACCAGATCGCGCAAACAAAATGGATAATGCTCAAGATGCGATTAAAAACGGGCTTATTTATTCTTTCCATACTGATTCACCAATTACACGTCTTGGACCATTACATAGTATGTGGGCAGGTGTAAATCGTGTGACAGCCTCAGGCAGAATATTAGGTCCAAATTTACGTATTTCTGCTGAAGACGCATTACGTGCGGTAACAATCAATGCGGCTTATTTACTAAATTTACAAAATGACATTGGCAGTATTTCTGTTGGCAAACGTGCTGATTTTACAGTGCTTGCTAATGATCCATTAACTGTTCCGGTTGAAACAATTAAGGACGTGCCGGTCGTTGCAACAATTTCTGATGGTGTGGTATTTCCGGTTACTCAGAGTTAATTTTTGTTATCAAACTGCGATGTCATTCCCGCCCCCGCCTACGCGCACTAGTGTCCGGGAAAAAATTGTCATGC
>CAZKUQ010000067.1:0-10468 GCA_964555965.1 uncultured Coxiellaceae bacterium | reverse complement strand
CGATTCTCTCCTCGTCGTTCCAGCACAAGCTTTGCTTGTGCGCAGCATATAAACAATTGAAGAAGTTCCCGTATTTTTCAGCGGGAACTACTGGAGTTTTTTATGAAATGTAGCGAATCATGGTTACGGGAATGGGTTAATCCTGCATTATCCAGAGATGAGTTGTGCGATAAGCTAACGATGTCTGGGTTTGAAGTGGAAGAATGCGCGCCAATTGCTGGTTCATTCACAGGGGTTGTGATTGGTGAAGTAATACAGGTCGAAAAACATCCTGAAGCAGATCGTTTGCATTTATGTGAAGTCAATATCGGCAAAGAAAAATTAAAAATTGTTTGTGGTGCAGCAAATGTCCGCGAAAAAATTAAAGTACCAGTTGCGTTAATTAATGCGGTTATCGCTGATGGTACCGAAATAAAGCCAACAAAAATTCGCGGTGTTGAATCACACGGTATGCTTTGTTCAGCTGCTGAGCTTGGTATGGCTGATGAATCGCAAGGATTATTTATTCTTGCAGATGATGCACCAGTTGGTGAAAATTTCAGAAAATATTTAAATTTAGATGATTATACGATTGATATTTCCATTACACCAAATCGAGGCGATTGTTTAAGTGTGAATGGATTGGCGCGCGAAGTGGCAGCTATTGCTAACGCTAAATTGCACGAAATAACTATTCCAGAAATTAAAGCAGCACATCAAGATGTGCTACCGTTGCAAGTTAAAAATCCTGCAGATTGTCCTCACTATGTTGGTAGAGTGATTCGCCATGTTAATGCGGCAATTAATTCGCCTGCTTGGTTGAAAGAAAAATTACGTCGAAGTGGTGTGCGTAGCATTAGTGCTATTGTTGATGTCACTAATTATGTCATGCTTGAATTGGGACAGCCCATGCATGCATTCGATTTAAAAATGATTGCAGATGAAATGATTGTGCGACAAGCTAACGCTTCCGAACGTATTCATTTATTAGATGGCAGCGAAAAAGAATTAGATGCAGAAACATTGGTGATCGCTGATCGAAATCAGCCGCTTGCAATTGCAGGTGTCATGGGTGGGTTAGATTCAGGCGTGACATTGTTGACACAAGATATTTTTATAGAAAGCGCTTATTTTAACCCCCAAACAGTTGCACGTCAGCGACAGTTTTATAATTTAAATTCTGATTCAGCTTATCGGTTTGAGCGTGGTGTTGATCATACGATACAACGCAAAGCAATTGAGCGCGCGACACAATTAATATTAGAAATCGCGGGTGGTGAACCTGGAAACATAATTGAATTTACAAGTGAAAAACATCTTCCAATAAATAAAAAAATTATTTTGCCTGTAAAAAAAATTGAAACCGTTTTGGGTATTGCTATTACAGATGAAGAAGTGAAACGCATATTATCATCACTGAATTTTAAAACAGAAAAAACAAAATCAGATTGGGTGGTGCATATTCCTTCTTATCGTTTTGATATAGAACTGGCAGAAGATGTGATAGAAGAAATAGCAAGATTATATGGCTACGATCACATTCCAGCACATCGTATTCATGCAGATTTGCAAGTTGATCACGCTTCTAGGAAAGATAATACGGCTGTCTTAATGAAAAATATTCTGCGTGATCAAGGATTCCATGAAATTATTTCTTATAGTTTTATCGATAAAAAATTACATGAATTATTCAGTGCAGGAGAAATTTGTATTGAATTGTTAAATCCTATCTCATCTGAGATGGCAGTGATGCGCACTAATCTGTGGCCAGGATTGGTGAGTACGCTTCTTTACAATCAAAGCAGACAGCAACAACGTGTGCATTTATTTGAGCACGGTACTTGTTTCGTGAAAACAAATGAAGGTATTTTGCAACAGCCGCGAATAGCGGGCATTATTAGCGGGTTTAACTATCCAGAGCAATGGGGTACGCAGTCGAAAATAGTCGATTTTTATGACTTAAAAGGTAATGTAGAAAATTTACTTAAAACTTTTTGTCATCCGAAAGATTTATTATTTGTGCCAGATCAACACCCAGCATTACATCCAGGTCAAACTGCTGCTATTTACATTAAAAATTCTAAAATAGGCATGATGGGTCAAATTCATCCATTAGTTTTACAAGCACTGGATCTAGAAAAAAATGTATTTGTATTTGAATTAAGCATAGATCAGCTAGGCTCAGTGGGTTATATATCTGCTCAAGAAATATCAAAATTTCCAGAAATAAGGCGAGATTTAGCCATTTTAATAAAACAGGCTATACCTTCTAAGAATATTCAGGATACAATAAGAAATGTTGCAGGTGATTGGTTAAAAGACGTTTTTATCTTCGACGTCTATCAGGGGAAGGGAATTTTACCTGGACTAAAAAGCGTGGCACTAGGTTTGATTCTTCAGCATCCATCGCGAACCCTCGTGGACGAAGAAGTAGCTGGGTTGATGACGCGCGTAATTAATGCGCTGAAGGTGCAACTAGGAGCTGAACTAAGGAGTTGATATGACGCTAACAAAAGCGGATATAGCAAAATACTTGGATGAAGAAATCGGACTGACTAATCGCGAATCGAAAGAAATTGTAGAATTGTTTTTTCAATATATTAGCGATTCATTAATCAGCGGCAAGCAAGTCAAAATTTCAGGTTTCGGCAACTTTACACTGCATGATAAAAAAGAGCGTCCGGGACGCAATCCTCGCACAGGTGAAGAAGTGCCGGTATCAGCGCGTCGAGTTGTCACATTCCATTGTGGTCAGAAATTAAAAGCCCGTGTTGAAAGGTTTTTAGGGAAAGAAGTTCAAGGACAAGCTGTTGAGCAAGAATAGTAGACGCAAACAAAAATCTGAGAAAGATTTACCAGTCATCCCAGATAAACGTTACTTTACCATTAGTGAAGTAAGCAGTTTGTGTGCTGTTAAAGCATATGTTCTGCGCTATTGGGAACAGGAGTTTCCACAATTAAAACCAGTTAAGCGACGTGGTAATCGTCGATACTATCAAGTGCAAGATATATTACTAGTGCGTCATATTAGAAAACTTTTATATGAAGATGGTTTTACAATTGAAGGGGCGCGAATACAATTATCAACCACTCCTGAAACAGTAAGTCAATCAGTAAAAATAAATGTAATGGTAAAAAAAGTTATTGCAGAACTCGAAAGTGTCTTGCACAATCTGCAATCTGAAACTATAACAAGTCATTAAGCTTCTACAAAAATACGTTTGCCTCAATATGATGCAAGACATAATGCAGTTAAATCTGCCGTTAATCGTATGTTAGTGCTTAATCAATTCAAATATGCTCGGGGCGTGGCGCAGCCTGGTAGCGCACTTGCATGGGGCGCAAGTGGTCGCCGGTTCAAATCCGGCCGTCCCGAAGGTAAAGATATCACGGAATGTCATATGCAAATACTGGAGTTAGAGAAGGAAACAATAAGCGTGGAAAAAGTTTGGTTAAAAAGTTATCCGGATGGAGTCCCAGCTGAAATTAATCCTGATGCACACCAGTCAATTGTGGAAGTATTCGATGCTAGCTGTCAGCAATTTCCGGATCGCCCGGCTTTTTATAATCTTGGTGTAACACTTACCTATCAACAAATTGATAAATATACTCGTGACGTTGCCGCTTATTTTCAGCAAAAATTACATTTAAAGAAAGGGGATAGAATTGCAATTATGTTGCCGAACATATTGCAATACCCAATCGTAATGTTTGGTGCATTACGTGCTGGTTTGATTATAGTGAATGTTAATCCGCTATACACACCGGATGAATTGAGTTATCAAATAAATAATTCTGGTGCAGAAACGTTAATCGCCTTATCAAATTTTGCAAAAACAGTGGAAAAAACACTTGATCGTACGCCGAATTTAAAAAATATTATCATCACTGATCTTGGCGATATGTTTCCGATAGCTAAGCGAATTATTTCTAAAGTAATTTTAAAATATATTTATAAAATGTTACCAAGTTGGAATATTCCTCAAGCAATTACTTTTAGACAAATGTTAAAAAAAGGCGAAAAATTAACTTATGTGAAAGTGCCAATCACTAATCACGATACAGCATTTTTACAATATACTGGTGGCACAACAGGAGTTTCAAAAGGTGCTATTTTAACGCAACGAAATATTATCGCTAATCTTCAACAAGCAGATGCATGGTTTCAAGGCTTAGTAAGGCCGGGGCAGGAAATCATCATTACTGCCTTACCGCTTTATCATATCTTTTCGTTAACAGCGAATTGTCTTTATTTTTGTAAAATCGGCGGATTAAACGTCTTAATCACAAATCCGCGTGATATTCCACGCACGATTAAGGAAATGCGTAAATTTAAATTTAGTGCATTTACTGGCGTAAATACCTTATTTAATGCCTTATTAAAAAATCCAATATTCACTAGTCTAGATTTTAGCAGTCTTCGATTAACCTTAGGCGGTGGTATGGCTGTGCAAAAAGTAGTAGCTGAAAAATGGCAAGAAGTGACAGGTGTACCACTTCTTGAAGCTTATGGGCTGACAGAAACATCACCTTGTGTCACTATTAATCCAGTTAATTTAAAGAAATATAGCGGCTCTATTGGGTTGCCTGTGTCTTCTACAGAAATAACTGTGTTAGATGAAAATGGAAAAGAGCTGCCAATGGGACAAGCAGGCGAACTAGCTATAAAAGGGCCTCAAGTCATGAAAGGATATTGGCAAAACCCAACAGAAACAGCAAAGGTATTTACTCGTGATGGGTGGTTGTTAACGGGCGATATCGGTGTAATGGATCAAGCGGGATTTTTTCGTCTTTTAGAGCGTAAAAAAGATATGATTCTTGTGTCTGGATTTAACGTCTATCCTAACGAGGTAGAAGATGTGATCGCTAGAGTGCCAGGCGTAAAAGAATGCGCTGTTATTGGTTTGCCAGATGAAAATTCAGGTGAAATGGTAAAAGCATTTATTGTCAAAGATGATCCTGCTTTAACAGAGAGTGATATCATTGCATTTTGTAAAGAACATTTGACACCATATAAATTGCCTAAACAAATTGAATTTCGTCTCGAATTACCAAAAACGAATGTTGGGAAAATTTTACGACGAGCATTACGTGATCGAGATGCATCTGCTGCATCAGGTCTATAGAAAATGCATAGTTTGTGATATAATCCTGCGGTTTAAATTCACTAATCAAATACGGCTACTATGGATAATTCAATCGCAAAAGATGTCCAAAAAGTCAGCGTCGAAAATGAGCTGAAAAAATCTTACCTCGATTATGCAATGAGTGTGATCGTTGGTCGAGCCCTTCCAGATGTTCGAGATGGCTTAAAACCAGTGCATAGACGCGTTTTGTTCGCAATGCATGAGCTGGGAAATGATTGGAATAAATCTTACAAGAAATCTGCCCGTATCGTTGGTGATGTCATTGGTAAATACCATCCTCATGGTGATACAGCTGTATATGACACAATTGTGCGTATGGCCCAGCCATTTTCGATGCGTTATTTATTGGTAGATGGTCAGGGTAATTTCGGTTCAATAGATGGTGATGCGGCAGCTGCAATGCGATACACAGAAATTCGTATGTC
This sequence comes from uncultured Coxiellaceae bacterium, assembly GCA_964555965.1. Lineage (GTDB taxonomy): Bacteria > Pseudomonadota > Gammaproteobacteria > DSM-16500 > DSM-16500 > Aquicella. The sequence continues at coordinate 4,917 of CAZKUQ010000067.1, read as the reverse complement.
GCGTTTTGCTCATGCGTTATTAGCTGATATTGAAAAGGAAACCGTTGATTTTGTCCCAAATTATGATGAAACAGAAAATGCACCAACCGTATTGCCAACACGTGTGCCAAATTTGTTGGTCAATGGCTCATCTGGTATTGCAGTTGGTATGGCAACCAATATTCCGCCACATAATTTAACTGAAGTGATTGATGCATGTGTTGCATTAATTGATAACCCAGAACTGACTGTTGTAGATTTAATGGGATATATTCCAGGTCCTGATTTTCCAACGGCAGGTATTATTCAGGGTAAAAATGGTATCTATGAAGCGTATCATACTGGACGCGGACGCTTGGTTGTACGAGCCAAAACGCATATTGAAGTGGATGAAAAATCCAATAAAGAAAGAATTATTGTTACTGAATTACCATATCAAATAAATAAAGCAAAATTAGTCGAACGTATTGCTGAACTTGTTAAAGAAAAGAAACTTGAGGGAATTTCAGCACTGCGCGACGAGTCAGACAAACAAGGTATGCGAGTTGTTATTGAATTACGTCGTGGCGAAAACATTGATGTAATTTTAAATAATCTCTTTGTTCAAACACAGCTGCAAAGTGTTTATGGTATCAATATGGTTGCGCTAGTTGATGGCCAACCAAAAGTCCTTAATCTTAAACAGCTAATTGATTTTTTTATTCGTCATCGTCGCGAAGTGGTGACAAGACGTACAATGTTTGATTTAAAGAAAGCACGTGATCGAGTGCATATTTTAGAAGGCTTAGCCATAGCACTTTCGAATATCGATGCCATGATTCTTTTGATCAAACAAGCAAAAGATTCTGCGGAAGCAAAATCGCAATTAATGAGCCGTATATGGCAAGCGGTGCAAACAATTGAGATTTTAACGCGTGCTGGAAGTCATGATGCGATTACACATGTCACAGAAACCTATGGGTTATCAGCAGAAGGATATCGATTATCACCAGAGCAAGCGCAAGCAATTCTTGATATGCGTTTGCATCGATTAACAGGCCTTGAGCAAGGTAAAATTATTGCTGAACATAAAGAATTGCAAATATTGATTAGTGAATTAATGGCTATTTTGCAGCATCCTGAAAAACTAATGCATGTTATTCGCGATGAATTAACAGCTATTAAAAATGATTTTGGTGATGCTCGTCGAACAGAAATTATTGAAACTGATGAAGGTGAAGTATTAATAGAAGATTTAATTCCTGATGAAGAAGTAGTGGTGACACTATCACATGAAGGTTATGTTAAAACTCAATTATTAAGTGTTTATCAGGCGCAACATCGCGGTGGACGTGGCAAGACAGCAACAACAATGAAAGAAGAAGATTATGTCGAGTTTTTGATTGCTGCACGTACACACGACACTATCTTATGTTTTACCACACAAGGTAAAGTATATTGGCTTAAGGTTTATCAATTCCCGCAGGCAAATCGCACATCACGCGGCAAGCCAATCATTAATTTACTTCCACTTGCAGAAGGCGAACGAGTTAATGCATTTTTACCAGTGAGGGAATACTTAGAAAACCAATATGTTGTTTTTGCAACATCGAAAGGATTAATCAAAAAAGTTTCATTGGTCGATTTTTCTCGCCCCCGTTCATCTGGAATCATCGCAATTGCGTTGAATGAAGGTGATTATTTGGTTCAAGCTGACATTACAGATGGTGAGCATGACATCATGCTCTTTACTGATGCTGGTAAAGTAGTGCGGTTCCCTGAAAGTAAAGTCCGTTGTATGGGACGCCAAGCAGCCGGTGTGCGTGGTGTGAAGCTTCAAGATGATCAGCGAGTTGTTTCTTTAGTGGTTGCACGTGATGGAGCAATATTAACGGCAACAGAAAATGGTTATGGAAAACGTACTGCGATTGATGAATATCGTCTGAGTGGTCGCGGTGGACAGGGTGTTATCTCTATTCATGTTAATGAAAGAAACGGTAAGGTTGTTGGCGCTATTCAAGTCAATGAAGAAGACGAAGTCATGTTAATTAGTAATAAAGGAACATTAGTTCGTGTCCCTGCAGCAGAAATTTCATTAATAGGCCGCAATACGCAAGGTGTTCGTTTGATACAGTTAAGCGAAGGTGAGTCACTCGTCAGTTTAGAAAGAATTATTAATATAAAGGGCGAGAGTGAATGATCCAGCAAAAGGATCCTGTCATCACCATCGACGGAGCTAGCGGTACAGGAAAAGGGACAGTTAGTTTATTGTTAGCAAGGCACCTTGGCTGGAAATTTCTCGATAGCGGCGCCTTGTATCGTGTACTGGCGCTTGCTGCTTATAAACATCATGTTTCATTTGAAAATGAAGAAGCGTTACAAGGTTTAACTGAACATTTAGATGTTCAATTTATTGCTCAGGAATCAAAATCATCACAAATTATCCTAGAAGGTGAAGATGTCACAGAGATAATTCGTACCGAAAAAATCGGTAACGCAGCCTCTATTATTGGGGCTTTTCCTGCAGTTCGTACCGCTTTACTAGGCCGACAAAGAGCTTTTAGTGATCAGCCAGGGTTAATCGCTGATGGACGTGATATGGGAACGGTTGTTTTTCCAGATGCCCCGTTAAAAATCTTCCTGACAGCTACCCCGGAAATTCGCGCGGAGAGACGCTATAATCAGTTGAAGGAGCGGGGTATTAGTGTTACGCTAGGCGACCTTGTAAATGAGCTACGAGAGCGAGATAGACGCGATCAAGAGCGAACTATCGCACCGCTCAAGCCAGCTAAAGATGCTGTTATTATCGATACAAACAGTCTGACAGTTGAGCAAGTAGTTGAAAGAATTTTGTTTGAAATCAAGCAAAAATGGCCTTGTTTTCTATCACACGCCTGATGTTCTTCATTAATCCGGAATCAGATAGCAAGCAAGAATGTTAACTTTTAACAGTGTTATGTTTTTTGAGGTTTAGAAATTTTATGGGTGAAACTTTTGCGCAATTATTTGAACAGAGCTTGACTGATGCCCCAATGCTTCCAGGAGCAATTATCACAGCTACCGTGGAACGTATCGAAGATAAATATGTTGTTGTTGATGCAGGATTAAAATCCGAATCTTATATCTCCATTGAACAATTCTATGATGAAACCGGCAAACTTGAAGTGAAGGTTGGCGATGAAGTCAAAGTAGCGTTAGAAGTTCTAGAAGATGGATTTGGTAGTACTCGTTTGTCACGTGAACGTGCAAAACGCTTGGAATCATGGTCACATTTAGAACGTGCTTACGAATCAAAAGAAACTATTCGTGGCGTGATTGTAGGTCGCGTTAAAGGTGGTTTTACTGTCGAAATTAATAAAGTCAGGGCATTTTTACCAGGCTCATTAGTTGATGTTAAACCAATACGTGATCCTGAAGCTTTCGAAGGCAAAGAATTCGAATTTAAAGTTATTAAAGTTGACCCAAAACGCAATAACATTGTTGTGTCACGTCGTGCAGTCCTTGAAGCAGAAACGAATGTTGAAAGAGCTGCAGTGTTAGAAAATATTAATGAAGGTGATGAAGTGAAAGGTGTGGTGAAGAATCTCACCGATTACGGCGCATTTATTGATCTTGGCGGTGTTGACGGTTTGTTACATATCACTGATATGTCATGGAAACGTATTAAGCATCCAAACGAAATACTTTCTATTGGCGATGAATTAAAAGTGAAAATATTGAAGATCGATCGTGATAACGTACGAGTATCCTTAGGCCTCAAACAGTTAGGCGGCGATCCATGGCTTGATATCAGTCAACGTTATCCAGTCAATTCACGTATCACAGGCCGTGTGACAAATATTACTGATTACGGTTGCTTCGTTGAAATTGAAGAAGGTATTGAAGGATTAGTGCATGTGTCTGAAATGGATTGGACAAACAAAAATGTTAATCCAAATAAAGTCATTCATCTAGGCCAAGAAGTAGAAGTATTAGTATTAGACGTTGATGCTGAGCGTCGTCGTATTTCGCTTGGTGTTAAGCAGTGCACAGCCAATCCATGGGCTGCATTTGCTGAAAATCATCAAAAAAGTGAGCAGGTTAAAGGTAAAATTAAATCAATCACTGATTTTGGTATTTTCCTTGAGCTTGATGGCGGCATAGACGGATTGATTTATTTGTCTGACATTGCTTGGAGCGAAACAGAAGCACAAGATACATTACGTAAATATCAAAAAGGTGACGAATTAGAAGCAATTATCTTAGCAATTGATGTTGAACGCGAGCGTATTGCACTTGGCCTCAAACAATTAGCAGAAGATCCATTAGCTAATTATTTAACTGAAAACGAAAAAGGTACCGTGGTGACAGGCAAAGTTGTCGAAGTTGATCAGAAATATGCGATTATTGAGCTGGCTGAAGGCATTCGTGGCGTGTTACGCTCATCAGAAATTTCTGCAGAAAAAGTAGATGATGTACGTACCAAAATGCAAGTTGGTGATACAGTTGAGGCAAAAGTAATGGGCACAGACAGGAAAATCCATGCTATTACACTGTCAATTAAGGCAAAAGATGCAAAAGCACCTGCTAAGAAAGCAACTAAAGCAGCAGCTACTAAATCTGCTTCAGCAGCTACTCCAACTGGTAAAAAGAAGAAAGGCTCAGACTCGCCATTTAAAACAACTCTTGGAGATTTGTTTAACATGGGTAATGGTGACGAGCAAGGGCCAGAAGATAAATAAAATTTTTTAATCCTAGCAGAAAACAAAGCCCGCTAAATGTATATGATTTGGCGGGCTTTTTTATTTGACTTCTTTCCAAACCTACGTCTTTTAATTTCGGTTAAGAAGCCTGTCATTCCTGCCCCTGCCTTCGCGGGGGTAAACTTCAGCGGGAATCTATGTTGATTAATTTCGGCATTATTTTAGATGCCACCTCGCGCAAAAAACGCGCGGCTGGCATGACAACAGTCTTGCTTAA
>CAZKUQ010000066.1:0-10602 GCA_964555965.1 uncultured Coxiellaceae bacterium | reverse complement strand
CTTGCTTCTTGCTTCTTGCTTCTTGCTTCTTGCTTCTTGCTTCTTGCTTCTTGCTTCTTGCTGATCCTGCTACGATGCAATTTCTACGTCGCACTTGTTTTCCTCGTAATAACAATCCCCCAATTATCATTACGAAGATACCGAAGATTAGATAAAGATAACTCGTACCTCTTATCTGTTAACGGTACACAAGTAACGACGTAGAAATAACACATATATACATCCCATAAACGTGATCCTGTATCAGCTTAGATGTCAGGAAAATGTCTGACACAGGATAACAACGTTACATTACGTCATGGCATGATCATAATGTTTTATCACGATAAAATTTTCTTCTCGCACAACTAATAGGCACACGACACATTCGATTATTTTTTTGTTGTCGATGCAGTGAGTTTTGATAATAAAAGTTTTTTCGTGATAATTCTTTTTTTGTTTTATGAAAAAAATTCGCCATATAAAAAATTAATGTGTTTGTTTTACTGCTAAGTATGAGCTTGTTAGCTTGAATATAAGGAAAAACTTTGGCTATTTGTAATAATAGATTCTTCGCTTCGCTCAGAATGACGCTTTGCAATTTCAGGTGAAATGATTTTAGTAAAAACATGGACATTCTCCTTTTAAATTTTTTCTTTTTCCTCAATTCAGTGCAATAACAAAACTAACAAATACATCATCTTTTCAATCGCAACAAACCAATAAATATTCCCTGTACTTGCACATGATGTGGTAAGTATGCTTTTGGCTTTAATGCAGGATTAGCCGGAATCAATGTAATACGATCATGAATTTTGAACGAAATACGTTTTAATGTTGCCTCCATTCCATCAATCAACGCGACAACAATATCGCCTTCGTGCGCGCGCTTTGAATGTTTACAAATAACAAAATCACCATCAAAAATCCCTTCATCAATCATTGATTCGCCTTTTACCTCAAGTGCAAAATAATTTTTGTCCGTTAGCAAAAAACGTAAATCGACCGATTTTTTATCTTCTATTGCTTCTATAGGCGTACCTGCCGCGATTCGACCCAAGAGTGGTAAAGACATCTCATCTGCATCAGCCACTTGTACACTGCGATAGCCTTTTTTATCTATCTTGAGTCGCCCCGCATCAACTAGCGCGTGAATACTGCGGCTCACGAGACTCACAGACTTGGGGCTGATCCCAATTCCACGCGCAATCTCCACTAATGAAGGTGAATAACCATGCTCATTAATATGAGATTGAATATATTCATAAATTTTTTGCTGTATGGGAGTAACCATTATTTTTCACCATTTGTTCACCTATGAATAGGTTAGTGAAAGAATAGTGAAAAAGCAAGAGGGATAGAAAAATTTATTTTATTATGGCAGCATTGCTCGCCTCAAAAGAGCAAAACCATGAACACCAAGCTCATCGAACAAAAAGAAATGCGCGCTTATACACTACTAGTTAGCTTAGTCATCTGTGGATTAGCAAGCTCATTAATTACAGCACCCAAACCTGTTATTGCTGTTGATCGATATCTTAAATTTTCAGCGAGGTACTATCTTCTTCTTTACCATGACGATGTTCTAACTCAGGCATCACAGAAATATATTTCTCATGATAAGGATCACATTCCGGCGAAATAAATTGATTAATGATATCAGGATAATTTTCTAAAAATTTTTGATAAGCTTCACTTTTTCTAAATCCATCCGTAATAAATTGTTCATGATAAAACTGATGATTATATTTAACTGGAAATCCTAAGTTTCTAGCTAATACCATCACTTCAAATATGGAATGATAACCATATGCCACGCATGCTGCTGCAAAAACCATTAAATATTCTTTTGCGTCAGAATCAGTTAATCCAATCATATCTATTAACATTGATGTCACTTTGGATCCTGTACCTGATGCACCGGCAATAAAAGAAATGTCGTTTAATATCATTTCATCGCGATAAGATTGATTTTTTTCTTCTCCATTATCATCACGATTTTTTCTTGCTAAATGATATGGTAAGCGATTTACTTCTAAATGATAGAATTTTTTTGCTGGAAGATGCTTACCAGGAATACCTTTAAAATAATTAGCTAAATCTTTTCGTGTTTCTTCATCCGGAAAAATACCGAATGCATTCGAGCGATAAAATGGATGTTTATATTTGATAAGTTGCCGCATCTTAGAAGACATCGCTGTCCCACGATTAACACCTTTAAATAAATTATCTGTTCGCAATCGTTGATACGAAGGCAGATTTTTAGTTAATTGATGAAAGGATATTCCTCGATACATTGGCATCATTATTTCAAAAAATATTCGATGAAAAAATAAGCTAGGAATAAGATTCTTATCTTCTAACAATATTTTTCGCATGCTGTCTAGATAATTAAATTTATTTGTCTTGTATGAAGAATGCTTGTTGGCGTATTTAATAATGGCTTTGATTAATTTATCCGTCATGTGATATTCACTTAGCTTGTCATATATCCATTGGTTAATGCGTAATATCAACGATCGCCATGTTTCATCATTTTCAATAATGGTTTTTGCTAAATATGATTCATATAAAACATTTTCAAAACGATTTTTCTTTTTATCCCGTTGATAAATAAATTTACCGCTTTCTTTTTCTAATTTTACTTCAGCAAAAATCCTGAATTGCCCTATGTTAAATTTTTTTGCATGATGTATGCGACTAATTCGGCGATTGAGATTATCAAACAGCATAAAATGATGTTTTTGAATAAACTGATTATACTTCGGATATTTTTCTTTTAAATAAGTAATGACTGCATCATCAGCAAAATACTTTTTTGGAATAGCATGAATCGCTTGTAACAAATGAATCAAACCAGGTTTATAATGACCACTGAAATTAGTGATATGTTTAATTTTGCCATCAACCACTTTGATCATCCCTGCAGCAATCACTTGTTTACCGTCATAAAGCGTTGCATGGTTATTAAATTTGGTGTGATGTTCAGTCAGTAATAGCTGATGATCAGGTGTGATAATATATGCGCAATAGCCCGGCATTTTACCTTTTGCACTTGATGTGTCACATTTCACGCCATTGATATAAAGTTCATTATCTTGATAAGTAACACGGATTTTTTGCCACTCTTCTTCTGTTTCGCGATAATTTGTTCTAATCAAATATTGATGAGTTTTTTCTTCTTTTTCATCTAGCCAAGTGAAAAAAGTTTTTGTGGTTATTGATTTTTTCCATTTGAAAAATTCTTTTTCCAGCTCTTTACCTTTGCGATGCTTAGGATCTAATTTTTCTAGTAAATAACAATGCGTGGTAACCCCAAGTAATGCTTCGCCATTTTTATGCAAATTTAAATTTGGTATGATTTTTTCTTGAATAATTGATTTAAGATGTCTCTTGTTATCTTTTTTATCTTCTTGAGAAAACATACGATATTTCCCATTTTGAACTATTCATATATGGTGAATCTAGAATATATCTAGGTATCGAAAAATATCAATAGATAAGCTGTACATTCTAGTTATAAGTAATTCCTATCATAAAAACATAATTAACATATTTTATTTATGAATCATAAAAATTTATAGTTGATTAAAAATCAGTTAAAGGTGGATTATGCTTTCATTTTCTCAAAAGACACAACTTATTGCAGAAAAAATCATGCAAGAATTATTCCACTATCGTCGTGTGATTAATTGCCAGCATATACAGCAAATGGATTGCCATGTTTTGCATCATATGAAAATAAAAAAGTTTATTGAAACATCACAACCAATTCATTTCGTATTGCCTGCTTTCCCTGCAAAATCGCCTAACCCAGAAAAAACAGCAGGTATATTACCAGATTTAGGAGAACGATTATCACTAAAATTTCTTGATCAGCTATGCCAAGACATCCAATCGATTTACCCGCCTGGCGCACAAGTTTGTATTTGTTCAGATGGTCGTGTGTTTAATGATCTGGTCAATGTATCAGATACAAATGTAGATGCGTATGCTCAAGAGATTAAAAATATTATACGAATGGATAATCTAACAAATCTTACTACATTTTCATTAGATGATTTTTATCATCTGCAAAATTATGCAGAAATGCGAGAAAAACTCACACAAATATATGGTGAACCCATGGTTGAATTAAAAGAAAAAGTGAAAACCAATACATCAATCAAATCATTATTTAATGGCATACATAAATTTATTTTTGAAGATTATTTAATGTCATCTACTTCATTATCTAAAAATCAATTGCGCCATTTTACTAAAGAAATTACTTATCAAGTTATTCAGCGAAGTAATGCCTGGGGTAATCTTATTAAAAAATATTTTCCTGATGCGGTGCGTTTATCTATTCACCCTCAACCTTGTCATTCAGAAAAATTTGGAATCATGTTATTACAATCTTCGAATGTTTGGGCAACACCATGGCATCGGGTTTTATTGTCGATAGGTAATAAAAATATTTTGATTAAAAAAAAGGAAGCTATTGCGATGGGTGCAAAACCAATATTTATCAATTACCAATTTAGTCATTACATGATGTAAGAACACAATGAATACCTTATCGATGAAGCCATTTGGGCTACAAATTAGCGGTACACCTGATAAAAATTTATCTAATTTATTTGACGGAAAAGTTTTACGGGAATTTGTGCAGCAACATCGTATTGTGTTATTACGCGGATTTGCAAGTATCCATAGAAATGAATTAATTGATTATGCAAAAACAATTGGATCGTTACTGCAATGGGAATTTGGTAATGTCATGGAAATGCAGGCTCATGAAAAACCAACTAATTATCTTTTCACTCACGGACATGTTCCCTTACATTGGGATGGCGCATTTCATCAAGTACCTCGCTTTTTATTATTTAACTGCATACAAGCACCATTAGCAAATAGCGGTGGTGAAACATTTTTTTCTAATACAAATAAAATTTGGCTGGATGCTAATAAAGATGAAAAAAAATTGTGGGAAAATTATAAGTTAACTTATACAACCGAAAAACTTGCTCATTATGGCGGTACCATCACTTCACCACTTGTACAACAACATCCAGATAAAAACGAAATGATATTACGTTTTGCCGAACCAGTTTTGCCGCCCATGCTAAATCCTGTCAGTGTTAGTATGAATCATGTTAATGAAAAACAATTTATTCAAGTAATGTCAACTCGTTGTAATGACGCTAAATATTGTTATGTACACACATGGCAAGAAAATGATTTTCTTTTAGCGGATAATCATGCGTTATTGCATGGTCGCAACGCATTTAAAAATTTTTCTCCGCGGCATTTACGTCGAATACAAATTTTATAATGAGATTTAAAATATGCAAAAACCAAACTTATTAGAAATGAAAAAAAATAATCCTCCTGCTATTTTTAGCCAATTTTTACAAGATCAGGGCGATATTTTTTGGTGGGAAAGTGCTAAATTTTGGGTGATAACTTCCCATCAATTTGCCAAACAAATTTTAACGAGTGATGATTTCACATGTGATCGCGCACCATTTTTTATTAGTCGTATGCCAAATATTGATTTGCCATTACTCAATGATTTCTTTGGTGTGGTCAGTAAAATGATGGTAATGAGCGATGCACCAGAACATACTTCACGTCGACGAATTTGTTACGATGGATTTACCAATCAATCATTAGATAATTTACAACCGTTAATTGCTAAAACGATTGATAAACAAATTCAAAAATGTTTAATGAAAGGTGAAATTGAAATTGTAGAAGATCTCGCTAAGATTGTTCCATCCACCATTTTAGCTGATTTTTTTCATATTCCTGAATCAGAGCGTGAATTGTTTTATCAATGGTCAAATAACATGACGCAATTTTTTGGCGGCGCATCGCAATATCGCAATGAAGATGCGATTGAAGTAAACCACAGTGCCAGTAGTTTACGTAATTATTTTATTGATTTGATTAATCAGCGCAGACGAAAACCATCAGATGATTTTTTAAGTATTTTACTGAAACATCAACAAGCGTTTGAATTAAATGATGATGAAATTATTTCGCAAGCGATTATGATGCTTGTTGCAGGCCAAGTCACAACGACTGATCAATTATGTAATAATATTTACACTATGATGACAACACCTGGTGTAATAGAAAAATTAAAAACTGAAAAAATTGATATGGATGATGCAGTTGATGAGCTAAATCGCTTAGATCCTGCAGTCACATTTATATTTAGAGTCACTAAACGCGACACAATGATTGGGCATCAATCCATCAAGGCGGGTGATGTTATTTTTATTTCAACCCATGCCATTAATCGTGATGCGCGTACATTTGATCATCCAAATGAATGTGTATTAACACGCCAGAATAATAAACAATTGAGCTATGGATTTGGCGGCCATTATTGCATAGGTGCAAAATTGGCGCGATTAGAAATGAAAAATTGTCTTGTAAAACTACTAACATCTTTTCCTAATTTGCAGTTAAAACAAGATGATTTACCGATTCGCAAGCATCATAGTTTGGCATTTTCTGGTTTTGAGCGGCTGACGTTGAAGTTTGACTGATTTCTATCATAAAAAATGTTTTGCTTTGCATAGATTTCCTAAAATCTAGCATTGATAAATGATTAAATAAAGATATAATCTACGACAATTCTAGCATCAATATTTCTTATAAATTAGGTTCCTCTATGAAACGATTTTTTTTAGTAATAGTCGCTCTTATTTCTTTCAGCGCTGCTCTTTCTTATGCAGATCCCATGGATTTTGATGCATCTGTAAGAGAGAATGTTTTAGATTTAGATTTCTCCAATATTCATGATGACAATGTTCCTCAATTACTTGATTTTTTATCACGCCATCCCGAAATCACGTCACTTATTTTAAGCAATAATAATGACATTAGTTCTAAAAGCATAGCGATGTTAGCTGAAAATAAAACTATTACCTCATTAAACCTTGAGCGTATTAATATAACGAACGAGGCAGTTATTCCTCTTGCAAAAAATAAAGCATTAAAAAATCTGGTGATTGATGGTGATTATATTGATATAAATGGTTTTGCTGCATTAGCAAACAATACGTCGCTTGATTCTTTAGAAATACATTATCTTAATGAAGGAAAAATAAATTCAATCGATGTCGTCACTTTGCTAACAAAAAACAAGACACTTACATCACTTGGATTGATCAACGTGAGTTTAGGTGACGATAGTGTAGCTTTACTAGCAAGCAATGAACATTTAACTAGTTTAAACTTAAGTTTATCTAATATTAACCAACAAAGTGCGATTTTATTAGCTAAAAATACTCATTTAACTAAACTCGATTTGGGTGATAACTACAAAATTGATGATGCTGTAGCATTAGCACTTTCTCAGAATCCATCATTAAGATATCTGAATTTAGAAAATGCAAATATCACTACTGAAGGTGCAGTTGCGTTGGCCAAATCAAATTTGACGACATTATTTCTAGCAAATGTTGGCGAAATGGCTAAGATCGGTGATCGAGGTGTGATTGCATTAGCAAATAATAATTCAATCACTACGCTTGATTTATCACATCAAAATATCGGGCCTGACGGTATAGCTGCATTAGCAAAGAATACTCATTTGATCAATCTATATTTGAACGGAGTTAATATTAAACCTGAAGGTGCAAAAGCTTTTGAGAACAATAATAATTTGATTTCATTGGAGGCAATATACTCATCAATAGGAAATGAAGGTGTCATTAGTTTATCTAAAATGAAAAAAATAACTACTCTTGTATTAGAATGGAATGACATTGGCCATGAAGGTGCATTAGCATTAGCTGCAAATCCAACTTTAAAAGAATTAGATTTGGCATATAGCAATCTTAATGGTGATGATGCGATTGCTCTCTCAAGCAGCAAAAATATTTCATCTTTAAATATAAGAGGAAATGATGTTGGTCCTGAAGGTGCAACAGCATTAGCCGCAAATTCTACATTAAAAACACTAGACTTGGCATTCAATAAAATCAAGAATGGTGCCATTGCTTTTGCAAACAACAACACACTTTCTTATTTGGATGTCCGAGGTAATTATATTGCACTTGCTGCATTACAGAAACTTGCAAAAAATAAATCGATACGATGTGTGATTGTTTATGATCATTGCGGTGATAATGATACTGAATAATCGAGGGGAAAATTTCATGTTCTCAAATAATATTAAATTAGGAATTGTTAGCATTCTATTATCATTAATGCTCATAATAGACGTTCATGCTGCTAAACCGATTGATCTATCTAAACAAAGTCCAGCTGAATTGCATAAGTTAATGCCGGCTTTTTCTTTTACAAGCAATACTCAACCGTTAACTCAAATTCGATTTATTGAATTAAATCGAGAGATCGATTCTAAAAATAAGATACATGTGCGTGTTCAGCAAATGTATCAAGATCATCCTGTGTGGGGTGGTGACGCAGTGGCACATCTTAAGCAAGGAGAAAAATTAAAAGGATTTGCTTTGCAAAGTATTTTTTCAACTAACAATCTATCTTCCATGGATGGCACAGTATATCAAGATTTAAATCAAGATTTAATAAAAACGCCCAGCAGCGCATTGTCGAAAGTACAAGAACAACAGGCAATGAATGCTGCAATCAATGATTACCAACAAAAAATTAAAATGAATGTAAAAACAAAAAATCATCAGAGTAAATTGATTGTTTATATCGATGATAATAACAAGGCACATTGGAGTTATTTAGTTAGCTTCACTGCACCGCCAAAAAAATATAACGAACCACCAGTGATTCCAACCTATATTTTGGATGCGGTTACATTTCATATTGATGAATATTGGGATGATATACATACTTTGGAAAATGTTGCAGGTGGTGGATTGGGCGGCAATAGTAAAATAGGTCAACTTGTTTATGATGGATTAGAAAAACATTTACCTTCATTCAATATTCAACGTGATCAGATCAACAATATATGTTACCTCAAAAATTCCGATATTATTGTTAAAAAATACGACGAAGAGAATCCAGATGATATTCAATTTTCCTGCAAAACAATAGACTCAACGCATAATAACACTTATTGGAATGGTGATTTCGATGCAGTGAATGGTGGTTATTCGCCATCTAATGATGCTTTTTATCACGGAAAAATAGTCAAAAATCTCTATCAAGAATGGATTGGTATTCCTGTGTTAAAAAATCCTGATGGCTCACCATCTATATTGACATTGGTTGTCCATATACCAACTTTAGATAATGCTTATTGGGATGGAAACCAAATGAACTTTGGTGACGGTGATGTAAAGTTTTACCCACTTACTTCTTTAGAAGTGACAGCACATGAGATAAGCCATGGATTTACTCAACAGCATTCAAACTTACAATATTATCGAATGTCTGGTTGTTTGAATGAATCATTTTCAGATATGGCATCAAAAGCAGCAGAATTTTATGCTTTTGGTAAAAATGTAAATTGGAACATTGGTTCTGATATTACAAAAAAAGGCGATGAACCATTACGCTATATGATCCAGCCAAGTAATGATTGTAAGGGAGCTGAACCAGGATTTGATTGCTCAATTGACAATGCCATGCAATATAATAATTATATAAATGTTCATTATTGTAGCGGTGCTTACAATCGATTTTTCTATATTTTAAGTACATCAAATGGTTGGGACACAAAAAAAGCATTTAAATTAATGGCGCAAGCCAACGCATATCATTGGACTTCTACAACTAATTTTATGAAAGGTGCTTGCAGTGTTCTCAAAGCTGCAGATGATTTAGGATATGAGACAAAAGCAATAAAAGATGCATTTACTGCTATTGAAATTGATACAAGTGCATGTTAGTAATTTTTTGCATAAATGATTGCAAAGGCTGGCTGAGAGTTAGTATTCGTTCACGAGGTTATCTTTACTGAACGCAAAACGTTTAAGCGCGAGACAAAGTTGGACGAAAAATCGCACTTCGAGGCTGCACTTCGTGCAGCACCTCAGTGCGAATGGAAAAAATCTGTATAAGCATTTTGACGATGATTTTTCGTTCAACGTTGGCCGCGATTAGACGTTCGTTCAGGTAGTGAACGGTAACGAGAGTTATGCTGAGGATAGTTATCATAATCCTTGCACACTTCCGAACTTGGGTGCTTGCTCCAATCAACTTCTCATCAAAACTGTGCTATCCTTGTACTGATCATTCATTTACAAGGAAGAAAATATGAACTTCATGGACTCCGTAACAACTTGCTTATCAAAATATGTTGATTTTGATGGTAGAGCAAAACGTTCTGAATATTGGTGGTTTCAATTATTTTGTATCATTATCTACATTGTCACAGCAACAATCGCTCCCAGGCTTTACTACATTGCTGCGCTTGCATTATTTTTACCGACTTTAGCTGTCACGGTGAGAAGACTCCATGATGGTGATAGAACCGGCTGGTGGGTACTAATTTCACTTATTCCTATCGTGGGCGGTTTGATATTGTTATATTTCATGATCATTGAAGGCACGCAAGGATCAAACAGATTTGGTGTCGCTTAAATGCAAATCTATTTTTTGGTTATTTTCGGCATTATTTTAGATCTTTGGATGCCACCTCGCGCAAAAAACGCGCGGCTGGCATGACAACAATCTTGCTTT
>CAZKUQ010000065.1:0-10885 GCA_964555965.1 uncultured Coxiellaceae bacterium | reverse complement strand
CCATTCTGGCCTTAATTATTGCGATTATTTATAGCGCCTTAGCAGGGTTTTCGCTGCCCACACAACGTGCTTCTATCATGTTCGCCATCTATATTTTAATGCTGCTTTCACAAAGAAAAATACGCGCTTGGGATGGCTTGGGATTTGCATTAATCACCGTGTTAATCATCAATCCATTAACCATTTTATCTGAAAGTTTTTGGCTTTCTTTCGGCACCATTGCACTCATCATTTTTGGTATGAGCGGTCGTTTAGCCCCAACAGGATGGTGGTGGAAGTGGGGCAGAATGCAGTGGGTGATAGGTATCGGATTGATTCCATTAACATTATTTTTCTTTCAAGCCTGCTCAGCGGCTTCATTTTTAGCAAACACAATTGCCATTCCTTGGCTTGGTTTTTGCATACTGCCGCTATGTTTTTTAAGCGTCATTTTTATTTTTTCTAGTAGTATTTCATCGATTTTTTTATGGCTAGCCGATAAAAATTTAGCACTGTTATGGGGTGTATTAACATGGTTTTCATCACTCAATTTTGCTGTCTGGACACACGCGATTCCATCTATTTTCATGCTCATTCTAACGATCATCGGCGTGATTTTTTTATTGTTACCTCGCGGGTTTTCTGGAAAATTTTTAGGGATTTTTTTCTTATTGCCACTCATTTTTTATGAGCCGCAGCGCCCTCAAGAAAATGAATTTTGGCTCTCATTACTCGATGTTGGACAAGGGTTATCTGCTGTTGTTCAAACAAAAAATCACCTATTAATTTTTGATGCCGGACCAAAATTTAATGATAGTTTTGATGCAGGTGAGAATGTCATTTTGCCATTTTTGGGGCTCATTTATCGTCATCAAATTGATGCGTTAGTGGTTAGTCATGGTGATAACGATCATATTGGCGGCACAGGCGCATTAATAAAAAATTTACCGATTAGATCAATTTATACCAGCGTGCCAGAAAAATTTTCGCTAAAAAATGTCTATTTTTGCCTGGCGGGAATGCGTTGGCAATGGGATGGTGTCATGTTTTCATTTTTATATCCCACACCAGATACGCTGCAATTAACCAATGACAGTTCGTGTGTATTGCGTATTGATAATGGCAAACAATCGTTATTATTAACCGGTGATATTGAAAAATTTTCCGAGCAGTTTTTATTAGCAAATCAAAATAAATATTTGCCATCAACAGTCATGATCGCGCCGCATCATGGCAGTAAAACATCGGGTGAAAAAAAATTTATTACCGCTGTTCATCCGCAATATATTTTATATGCGACAGGATATTTAAATCGCTATCATTTTCCACATGATAGTGTGATGTCTTCATATGATGAGATTCATACAGCTCAATTAAATACAGCAAAAACCGGTGAGATTGAGCTGCAATTTTCAAATAATTTAAATCAGCCAGTATTATATCGCCAAATAAATCAGCATTATTGGTTCATTTAAGCGAATGAATATAATGAGTGCTTTGAATCTTTTCTAAATATATTTATTTTTTTATTGTTTCAGTTTCTTTTTTACCATGAAGTAATAAATCAATTGCCATTAGTAAAGCAGTGTTATCAATTGGTTTTTCAAATGAAACAGAAGCACCAAGTGACTCTGATAAATCCAGATAGCCAGTCGGATCTAATCGACCGCCGCCAGATATAGCAATAATGTCTAGATTAGGATGACGATTTTTTACTTCTGAGATAAGTGTGATGCCGCTTTTTTTCGGCATAATGATGTCTGTTACCATCACATCAGGTGTTTCTTTTTGTAAGATGGTGGTAGCTTGTTCGCCATTTTCAGCACAGATGACTTGATGCGATGCGCGTTCTAATACTTGTGTGAGCATGTCGCGCACGAGGGAATCATCTTCAACCAACAAAATCTTTGCCATATTATCTCCTTATTTTGCCGTATAAATCGGCAGTAAAATCACAAATGTTGTTCCCTTTCCTGGTTGGCTTGAAACAATAATTTCGCCTTGATGTTCCTTAATAATGGAATGAACAATTGACAATCCGAGACCGGTTCCTTTGCCAACTTCTTTCGTTGTATAAAATGGTTCAAATATTCTATCCATTGTGGCTTGGTCCATTCCATGCCCTGAATCACTGATTTCGATTTTACAATAATTTTGCCCGAGTGATTGCGGAATATTGCGTACTTCGGGTGATTCTTGAGAAAGCTCAGTGACTTGAATATTGATATTACCTTCACCATTCATCGCGTCAACAGCATTATTAATGATATTAACGAGGACTTGATGAATTTGAGTTTGATTACCCAAAATAGAAACATCGCAATCCATCTCAAAAAAAATATCAACGCTTGCAGGAACAGTTGGTTTTAATAAGGCGAGTGCTGCATCAACGGCATTTCTAAGATTAATCACATCAAATTGTTGGTGTTGGCGGCGACTAAAGGTAAGTATTCTTGCAACCAATTCTTGTCCTCGACGAGCGGCTTCTAGTACCTGTCCGAGGTTTTTATAAGTGAGACTGTCTTTTGGCACATCTTCGCGTGCCATTTCAACATAACCCACCACAGCATATAAAATATTGTTAAAATCATGCGCGATGCCACCAGCAAGTGTTCCCATCGCTTGCAGCTTTTGTCCTTGTAATAAAGCTACTTCGAGGTTTTGTTTGCTTTCTTCTGCTTGCACGCGTTCGACAATTTCAAGTTTAAGGGTTTCGTTGGTGACATCTAAAGATTGTGCACGGTATCTTGCATACTGAGCAATACGAACAATGACGGCAAAAAGTAAAAAAATACCAAAAGTAACGATAAACGCTGCCCAAGGAAGATAGTCTTTGAGGGTGGTGATTAGGTGAAAATAAATCTCAAAATTATACAAAAGTAGATACCACCAGAAGCTTGAAATAGCAAATCCCATGCCAATGATAGCAAAAGGAAGCCAAATTTTTGGCGGATGATTGGGGCCCATAGCCTCGCTCCTGTACAAAGAATAGCAAGAAGCCATTCCTAAAATCCCTTTTTTCTGGTTTAATTCGTCACTTACGTTACAAAAATATAGCTTAATCTATTTAGATTGTGGAATCTATGCTAATGGAACTGGCATAATAGTCACCAATTAACTAACGCGCGCATTGCCTAGGATAAAATATTCTGCTTAGGTATGTTCGTGTTGTCCCGGCAGTGCTAAGCACTTAGTCGGGATCAAAACTAACTAGGGATATATGCATGCAACTGTCGAAGATTAAATTAGCTGGTTTTAAATCATTTGTCGATCCAACCACATTAGCTGTTCCGAGTCATTTAGTGGCGATTGTGGGTCCAAATGGTTGTGGAAAATCCAATATTATTGATGCAGTCACCTGGGTGATGGGTGAAAGCTCGCCTAAATATTTACGTGGCGAAGCATTAACAGATGTTATTTTTAACGGTTCTAGTGTACGCAAGCCAGTTGGGCAAGCATCGGTTGAGCTGGTTTTTGATAATGCTGATGGTTCGATCGGCGGAGAATATGCAAAATTTGCCGAAATTTCTGTTAAACGACAAATCAATCGTGATTCTGACTCGGTTTATTATTTAAACGGTGTTCGTTGTCGTAAGCGTGATATTGTCGATATTTTTCTGGGTACTGGTTTAGGTCCAAGAAGTTATTCTATTATCGGACAAAACATGATTAGCCGGGTGATAGAAGCCAAACCTGATGAGTTACGCACTTATTTAGAAGAAGCTGCCGGCATTTCCAAATATAAAGAACGGCGTCATGAAACCGAATTACGCATCAATCATACCAAAGAAAATCTCGCACGAGTGAATGATTTGCGCGGTGAATTAGAAAAACAATTAAATCACTTGAAGCATCAAGCAAATGTGGCAGAAAAATATAAAGGATTAAAACAACAAGAACGTGTGTTACGCGCAGAATTGTATGGTATTCAGTGGCGTGAGTTGGATAGCAAAATGGTCTCATACACGCTTGAGATTCAATGCGAAGAAACTGCTCTCGAAGCGCGTCAAAGTGAATTAAGCGGCACTGATCGTGAATTGGAGCAATGTCGTCATGAGCAACGTGTCGCGCAAGATGGGTTTCAAGAAGTGCAGCGCCGTTATTATGCAGTTGGTAATGAAATCACACGCATCGAACAAGATATTTTGCATCATCAAGAACGTGAACAACAATGGCAAAGTGATTTAAAACAAACAGAACATGATTGGCAAACTGTTAGTAATCAAATGAATGAAGCAGAAGATAATCTGCGTGATTTAGAGCATGATATTAATTCGGTTGAACCACAGCTTTCTTCTGCAATCCGTGAATCTAATTCGCTTAAAACACGATTGGATGAAGCAGATGAGGCAATGCAAACATTGCAAAACCAATGGGATGATTTTCATCAAGCAAATGCTAAAACCACGCAAACCGCGCAAGTTGAAAAGGCACATATTCAACATCTTGAGCAGCAAATTGTTTTCTTGCAAAAACGTCAAGATCAGGTACATCAAGAGCAACATCAATTTAATTTTTCTGAATTAACCAAACAATTAGAGGAATTCTCTAAAAAATCCTTTGAGGTAGCTGATCAAATTGAGATTTATAATAAAGATTTAGCCGGTATTCGTACAGAAATTAATGCAAAACAGCTTGCACAAAAAGATTCAAATACTAATTTAGATAATATACGTAACGAATTACAAAAATTGCGCGGGCAACAAGCATCACTTGAAGCATTGCAGCAAACTGCACTGGGTCAACGTGATCATTCATCGACACCATGGATTACTAAACATCAATTATCGTCTAAACCGCGTCTTGCTCAAAACATTCAAGTAGAAGCTGGCTGGGAATTGTCAGTTGAAAAAGTATTAGGCTTTTGTTTGCAAGCAGTTTGCGTTGATGATTTACATGAAGTGGTGCCACATCTTGATAGCTTTAAATCAGGAAAAATTTGTATTTTCCGCAACAACCATCATGCGAACGAAAAAAATAATCAAACAAAAGGCACATTGTTATTAGATAAAGTGAAATCTCAATTACCACTTGAATCATTATTATCTGGTATTTATGTGGCAGATTCACTTGATGAAGCATTAAAACTTTGTGAATCACTTTCTGATAATGAATCTGTGATGACACGTGATGGAATATGGTTAAATAAATCGTGGCTGAAAATTTTGCGTGAAGATGATCCTGCTGCTGGTGTGTTTCAGCGTGAACAAGAATTAAAACAACTAACGGCACGTATCGAACAATTACAACAAACGCACACAGAATTGGTAGGGAATATTGCTGAGCGCAACGAAGAAATCAAAGCATTGGAACAAAAACGTGATCAATTACAACAATCTTGTACCCAACAGCAAGCTCAATCAGCACAACTGAATGCACAACAAAAAATGAAACAAGAACGTTTGGATGAATTAAAAGCGCAATCGGTGCGTGTGATGCGTGAGCTGGAAGAATGTGTAAATCAACTAGAAAAATCTCATTCTGAATTAGTTGAGGTGAAAAAACGTTGGCAACAAGCAATGGATGAATTAAGCACGCAAGCAATGAAGCGAGAAGAGTTAGTAACAGATCGTGATGCGGCACGGCTGAAATTGCAGCAAATGCGTGAGCAAGCAAATCAAGCTAATCAACGTGTTCATGAGTTTGAAATTCGTTTGCAAACAGCAAAATCACAAAAAAATTCACATCACCAAACCATCGTGCGTTTACAAGAACATTTGGCAAGCTTAAATGAGCGTAAAATTTCACTGCAAAGTGAATTAACATCAATGCCGCCATTAGATACGCTTAAAAAGACGCTTTCTCGATCATTAGATAAACACGTAACAGTTGAATCTGAATTGAATACTGCACGTGTTGCGGTTGAGTCATTAGAACAAGAATTTCGGATGTTAGAAGAAAAACGTCAGTCAATTGAGCGAGATATTAATAAAGTTCGAAATATATTAGAATCACTGCGTGTTGAATTGCAAGGCTGGAAAGTAAAATCTGATACGATTTGTGAACAAATTAAAGAAACAGAATTTAAGTTAGAAGAAATTCTTACTCAACTTACCGAAGAAATGAGCGTATCGGAATGGCAAACGAAACTAGATCAAGTAGTGAATCGCATTAATCGTTTAGGGCCAATTAATTTAGTTGCAATTGATGAATATGCAACTTGTCAAGAACGTAAACAATATCTGGATAAACAACTGGAAGATTTGCATTCCGGTCTTACTACATTAGAAGAGGCGATTGCAAAAATTGATAAAGAAACGCGTACGCGATTCAAAGAAACATTCGATAAAGTAAATAATCGTTTCCAAGAATTATTTCCAACGATTTTCGGTGGTGGTAAAGCATATTTGGAATTAACTGACGATAATTTACTTGAGGCAGGTGTCACGATGATGGCCTGTCCGCCTGGCAAACGTAATAGCTCTATTTATTTGCTTTCTGGCGGCGAAAAATCATTAACAGCCATCGCATTGATTTTTTCGATTTTTTACTTAAATCCTGCACCTTTCTGCTTGCTCGATGAAGTTGATGCTGCACTGGATGATGCAAACGTATTACGCTTTACTAAGTTAGTCAAATCTATGGTAGATAAAACGCAGTTTATTTTCATTAGTCATAATAAAATTTCAATTGAAATGGCCGAACATTTAATTGGTGTGACAATGAATGAACCAGGCGTTTCTCGATTAGTGAGTGTGGATATTGAAAAAGCCATGTCGATGGCTGGAGCGTAAGGATGACATGCCAACGAAATCTAAAGATGCTCACCAAAAAATAACTAAAGAGATACATAAACTGCGTCAAGAAATTGACGATCATAATTATCGTTATTATGTGTTGGATGATCCAATTATTTCTGACGCAGAATATGATCGTATGTTTCATCGATTACAAATTTTAGAAAAAGAGCATCCAGACTTAATCACACCTGATTCGCCAACGCAACGAGTTGGCGGCGCGCCGCTGAAATCATTTTCTGAAGTGACACATGACGTACCCATGTTATCTCTTGATAATGCGTTTTCGGACGAAGATATCGAAGCATTCAATTCACGTATACATGATAGATTAAGCGTAAAGCATGCGATTGAATATTGCTGTGAGCCGAAATTAGATGGTTTAGCCGTTAGTATTCGCTATGAAGATGGTGTATTAACGAAAGCAGCCACGCGTGGCGATGGTGTGACAGGCGAAGATATCACGGAAAATATTAAGACCATCAAAATGGTTCCTTTGCGGCTTCGTGGCAAATTTTTTCCAAAAGTGTTAGACGTGCGTGGCGAAGTATACATGCCAAAAAAAGGATTTGAGCATCTTAATCAACAGGCAGAAAAAAAGGGTGAAAAAATATTTGCTAATCCTCGTAATGCAGCAGCAGGAAGTTTACGACAATTAAATTCGCGTATCACAGCTTTACGTCCATTAGAAATTTATTGTTATGGCATCGGTATCTTTGATGCAACATTACCCGGAAAACATAGTGATATCTTACATCAATTGTCAGAATGGGGTTTGCGAATTAATCCTTTAATTAAAGTAGTAAGCGATGTAAAAGGTTGCTTGGATTATTATCATCATGTAGAAAAAAATCGTGATTCATTGCCATATGAGATTGATGGCGTTGTATATAAAGTCAATCGTACTGCTGATCAAGAAAAATTGGGATTTATCACGCGTGCACCAAGATGGGCTGTTGCGCATAAATTTCCAGCAGAAGAGGTTCACACAATTATTGAATCAGTTGAATTTCAAGTTGGTAGAACGGGTGCATTAACACCTGTCGCACGTTTAAAACCAGTACATGTTCGTGGTGTGACTGTCAGCAACGCAACACTGCATAATATGGATGAGGTTAAACGTAAAGATATTCACGTGGGTGATGCGGTTGTTATTCGTCGTGCTGGTGATGTGATTCCTGAAGTTGTTAGTGTGATTAAACAAAAACGTCCAGCACATGTTAAAAAAATTGTGTTACCAACGCATTGTCCTGTTTGTCATTCTGATGTTGAACAAGTAGAAGGCGAAGCGGTTGCACGTTGTACTGGTGGATTATTTTGTCCTGCACAGCGTAAAGAATCTATCAAACATTTTGCATCACGCCGCGCAATGAATATTGAAGGCTTAGGTGATAAATTAGTTGAGCAATTAGTTGATACAAAATTAATTGATAATGTTGCTGATATTTATCATCTTAAACAAAAGCAATTGGCAGATCTTGAGCGAATGGGCGAAAAATCGGCGCTGAATTTATTAGATGAAATTGAGAAAAGCAAAAAAACTACTTTCTCACGTTTTTTATATGCACTTGGTATACGTGAAGTGGGTGAAGCAACAGCAAAATCATTAGCTATCTATTTTAAAACATTAGATGCTTTGCAATCTGCATCAATCGATGATTTGCAAAAAGTGCAAGATATTGGCCCAGTGGTTGCTGAACATATCGCACATTTTTTTCATCAAAAACACAACCGTGATGTGATACATAAGCTTATTTCCGCAGGCATTAAATGGGAGGCTGTACAAGCTGCAAAAAACTTACCGTTGGTAGGAATGACATTTGTTTTAACAGGAACACTGCCATCGATGTCACGTGATGAAGCAAAAGAATTACTTGAGAAAGCGGGCGCGAAAGTAGCAGGAAGTGTTTCGAGTAAAACAAGTTATGTGGTCGCAGGTACTGATGCTGGATCTAAATTAACGAAAGCACATGAATTAAAAATTCCTGTATTGGATGAAGGTGGGATGATGAAGATGTTGTCATCATGACAATGTCATTTCTTCCATTTGATATTACAGCCAACACTAGGAAATTGATTAGGATTAATTGGTTTATTTGCCAAGATATTATCAAGCGCTTGACATAAATCATAGCCTGTAACAGATTTACCATTACCAGGCGTTGCTTCATCGAATCGTCCGCGATAAACGCAATATAATTTTTTATCGAAGACAAAGAAATCGGGTGTGCATGCAGCATGATAAGCTTTTGCGACTTCTTGTGTTGCATCATGTAAATAAGGAAAAGGAAAGTGTTGTTTTAATGCTTCTTCACGCATTTTATCTGGCGCATCTTGCGGATAATTTAAGCTATCATTAGAACAAATACTAATAAACCGAATTCCTTTTTTTTGATATTCATTGGCTGTTTCAATTAATTTAGACATGATTAATTTGACATAGGGACAATGATTACAAATAAACGTGATGACGGTTGCTTTATCTGATGGCAGTTCAGATAAAGATAAATTTTTTCCAGTAATGGTATCAGGTAAAATAAAATTTGGCGCTTTAGTTCCTAACGGAATCATTTGAGAGGGAGTTTCTGCCATATTTTCTCCGTTTACTGGTTTTTATGGGTTGTTTTGTTAAAAGAATACGGTATCCTTAGTAAGCCTGCTATTCAAGGAAATTATTTGCTGGAGAGAGAAAGTGATATGTTTGGTTTTAACATGCGTCGACTGATAATAGTACTCTGTGGTGCAGGTTTATTAAGTTCTTCATCTGTATTTGCATCTGCCTTTCAATTATTTGAACAAGACGCGGCTAGTATGGGAAGTTATCATGCTGGTTATGCTGCAGAAGCAATTGATGCAAGTACTGCCTTTTATAATCCAGCTGGATTGACTCGATTTAATCATCAGCAAATTGTATTAGCAGGAAATAGTGTCATCAGCAATTTTAAATATACAGGTACGATCAGTGTTGATACGTTATCGAATAATGAACCTCAAGCAGTCACTGCACAAGGTGGATCATTTGCAGAAGTGCCGGCTTTACATTATGTCGCTCCTTTAACGGAACGAATGAATTTTGGATTCAGTGTTGATGTTCCATTTGGCTTAATGACAAATTACGGGAATAATACAGCATTACGATATGCTGCCACTCAAACATCTATTCAAGTAATTGATATCAGTCCAACCTTAGGTATTAAAGTAACAGATAAAACTTCTTTTGGCTTTGGCCCAGATGTGCAATCGGCTAAAGGAGAGTTTGATCAAGTGGGAACCTTTAGCGATGCGACTTTAGATAGCGATGGTATAAATAAAGCGACAGGCACAGGCTATGGTTATCATTTAGGAGGACTTTATGAATTTACACCACAAACTCGCGCGGGCATTAGCTATCATTCCCAAGTCGTGCATCACTTAACTGGAACAAGCACATTTACTGGGCAATTAGCTCAAGAATTAGGTGTGCCTAAATCAAGTAACTCACGTGTCAGTTTAACGTTACCTGCTTATACTGCACTAAGCGCTTATCATGGCTATTCAAATTTTGCGTTTATGGGAAGTGTGATTTACACCCAATGGAGTGTGATCCGAGAATTAACATTGCAAAATGTGGCAGGGGTGACAACCTCATTGGAACCAAGCACAACATTAGTTGTCACTATTCCTCAACATTTTCGTAATACATGGAATTTTGCTGTTGGCGCAGATTATTTTGCGACTGAACAAATTACATTACGCACAGGCGTTGGTTACGATCAAACACCCGTACGCGAAAATTATCGAAATGTTCAGCTACCTGATAATGATCGATATATTGTTGCATTTGGCGGCCACTATCAAGCAACAAAAGCGGTTGGTGTCGATTTGTCCTGGCTACATCTTTTTGCGAATACGGCACACATCAATCCACCAGCACAAGTGACAGGTGGTCAAACGACAACGACTAATGGTAGTGTCGATGGTGGAGCAGATGTTTTTGGCGCGCAATTAACGTGGGATATTGTGTGAGCTTCAAAAGATTTTGTAGGGCAGATTACGCATTTTGTGCTAATCACTAATCTGCCCAAAAAAATTGTAAACGTTCACGACCTAATAACAACGTCTAATCGCGGTCAGTTGGACGAAAAATCTTCGTCAACATGCTTATACAGATTTTTTCCATTCGCACTGAG
>CAZKUQ010000064.1:0-10992 GCA_964555965.1 uncultured Coxiellaceae bacterium | reverse complement strand
TAGATGCCAGCTGTAGTTTACCCCGTTATGCTTTAAAACGGGGCTGGCATGACAATTTTTCCACATTAGTGTGCGATATGCGCGGAATCTACGGTGGTGGATCCCGCGGACTTCGCCGCGGGATGACATAGTCGTAGATATAAATATATTAAAAATCAAGAACCCAGCGCAGGAAATAATCCAATCAAACCATTGGCGAGCATGCCGACAGCAATGGCCATAATAATCATGCCCATGATACGAGTGACGACTTTAATCACGGATTCACCAACAAAACGGCTGATGTTGCTCCCATAATATAAAATTAAACCCATGCCAAAGGTTAATAGCAGACAAAGTATCGATAACCAAGTTTTGTGAATCAGACTAGGATAATCATCAGAAAAAATAATGAGTGTGCTGATTGATCCTGGTCCAACAATCACTGGCAAAGCCATTGGCACAATGGCAATGGAGTGGCGTTGTTTTGCGGCGACATCATCTTCTGGTGTGTGATTGACAGCACTTTCTTGTGACTGTAACATCGACAATCCAACTAACAGCAAAATAATCCCGCCAGCAAATCGAAAAGATGAAATCGTGATCCCCAGTAAGCTCAATAATTCAGTTCCGAAATATAACGTAACAAGCATAATGATGATCATTGCAATGCCGCATCTAATAGCGGTTTGACGTTGTAATTCGAGTGTATAGCGCCGAGTCAATTCAAGAAAAATCGATAATGAACCAAGCGGATTCATCATGATAATCATGGCTGCAAGAAATTTATTTATTTCAGCGTAAGTCATTTTTCACCTCACGATGTTAATTGCATAAACTCTGCAGCTTGCTGCAGGACGTTACCGATGGGGATTCTTAAGGGGAGAAGCGGTAGCTCTTCCATTAAGTCGCGAGCACGAATTGATTTCGTGCGAAGCGATATAAACATAAAGAAAACTCGCCGTAAGCGGCCGAGTTTTCTTTAAAAATTCTAGTTTTCATTTCAGATACTGAGAGAGAGGTCATCCAACGTGAATAACGCAATCAAGACGATATTATTATGGATGGTAATTGGGATAATTCTTATCTCAGTTTTTAATAATTTTGGGCCACGTCGTGAGCCCGATGAAAAGATTAGCTATTCCACTTTTGTGACGAACCTTAAGCAGGGTAATGTGCGTTCTGTTACCATTTCCGATCAAAATGTCACTGGAACTTTCCAAAATAATAAAACATTTAATACTTATTTGCCGATGAAGCAAGATCCGGCGCTGTTACAAATCATGCTTGATAAAAATGTGATTGTTAAAGGTAAACAACCAGAACAGCCTGGTTTAATGATGCATTTATTAAATCTTTTACCATGGATTGTGCTGTTTGCAATTTGGATTTATGTGTTGCGCCAACAAACTGGTGGTGGCAAAGGGGGCGCATTTTCATTTGGACGGAGCCGCGCACGGCTGCTTAATTCTGATCAAGTTAAAGTAACTTTTTCTGATGTGGCTGGATGTGAAGAAGCAAAAGAAGAAGTAAAAGAACTTGTCGATTTTTTAAAGGATCCTGGAAAATTTCAGCGTTTAGGCGGCAAAATTCCACGTGGTGTTTTATTAGTGGGTCCTCCTGGTACCGGTAAAACATTATTGGCGCGCGCAGTTGCTGGTGAAGCGAAAGTACCTTTCTTTACTATTTCTGGTTCAGATTTCGTTGAAATGTTTGTGGGGGTGGGTGCTTCACGTGTACGAGATATGTTTGAGCAAGCAAAAAAACAAGCTCCTTGCATTATTTTTATCGATGAAATTGATGCAGTTGGCCGTCATCGCGGTGCTGGATTAGGTGGTGGTCATGATGAGCGTGAACAAACATTGAATCAGTTACTTGTCGAAATGGATGGATTCCAAGGTAACGAAGGTGTGATTGTTGTTGCTGCTACTAACCGTCCAGATGTATTAGATCCTGCTTTATTACGCCCAGGTCGTTTTGATAGACAAGTTGTTGTGGGTTTGCCTGATGTAAGAGGACGCGAACAAATTTTACGTGTGCATAGTCGCAAAGTACCAACAACAGATGATGTGGATGTATCAATTATTGCACGCAGTACGCCAGGGTTTTCTGGTGCAGATCTTGCAAATATTGTGAATGAAGCAGCGTTATTTGCTGCGCGAGCAAACAAACGTGCTGTCGATATGGAAGATTTTGAAAAAGCCAAAGATAAAGTCATTATGGGTGCAGAACGCCGCTCTATTGTGATGTCAGAAGATGAAAAACGTCTGACTGCTTATCACGAAGCGGGTCATGCTATTGTTGGATTACTTGTGCCAAATCATGATCCCGTACACAAAGTGACGATTATTCCGCGTGGTCGAGCATTAGGTGTCACCATGTTTTTACCAGAAGGCGATCGTTATAGTCACTCACGCGAATATTTGGAAAGTAAATTATCTAGCTTATTTGGCGGCCGTCTTGCGGAAGAAATCATTTTTGGTGTGAGTAAAGTGACGACTGGCGCTTCCAACGACATTCAAAAAGCCACAGAAATTGCTAGAAACATGGTAACAAAATGGGGATTGTCGGAAAAAATTGGCCCATTAACGTTGGGCGCTAATGACGAAGAAGTATTTTTAGGGCATTCTATTACACGACATAAAGAAGTATCTGAAACGACTTCTAGTTTAATTGATGCAGAAGTGCGAAATATTATCGAACGTAATTATCATCGAGCAGAAACGTTATTAAAAGAAAATATCGATAAACTACATGCGATGGCAGAAGCATTAATTAAATATGAAACAATCAGTCAAGATCAAATTCATGATGTAATGGCTGGTCGCACGGTACGTGAACCAGCAGGTTGGCGTAGTGGTGGTAAAGATACTTCTCCTAAAACAACGCAGCAATCAGAAAAAGAATTGGGTCAAAACCAAGAAGAAATCATCAAACTAAACGAAGGGACAGCATCTGCAAATGGTACAAGCTCAAGCACCAATTAAAATGAAAAATTCCTCAATGAAGCATAAACAATATTTTGGTACAGACGGCATTCGTGGTCGTGTTGGTGTTTGGCCAATTACACCAGAATTTGTTTTGAAGCTGGGTTGGGCAGTTGGAAAAGTGTTAGCACGCCAAGGAAACGGAAAAGTATTAATTGGTAAAGACACGCGCATTTCTGGCTATATGTTCGAATCAGTTTTGGAATCTGGTTTGTCAGCAGCAGGAATTGATACACATTTATTAGGACCGATGCCAACACCGGCCATCGCTTATTTAACACGTACGCTACGTGCCCAAGCAGGCATTGTAATTAGTGCCTCTCATAATCCTTATTATGATAACGGCATTAAATTTTTTTCTGCTAAAGGAACTAAACTACCTGATGATGTTGAGCATGCAATCGAAAAGCAGATTGATCAACCCATGACAATGGTAGATTCCGCGCAGCTTGGGAAAGCAGTGCGCGTTAGTGATGCACCAGGTCGTTATATCGAATATTGTAAAAGCACTGTTGCATCCGATGTCATTCTCAATGGATTGAAAATCGTGGTGGATTGTGCGAATGGCGCATCATATCACATTGCGCCAAATGTGTTTCGTGAATTAGGTGCAGAGGTCATTGAGATGGGTGTTGAGCCTAATGGATTAAATATTAATTTAGACTGCGGTGCGACACATCCAGAAATATTGCGTGAAAAAGTATTAGCACAAAAAGCAGATCTTGGTATTGCTTTGGATGGTGACGGGGATCGTGTCGTGATGGTTGATCATCGTGGACATATTTTAGATGGAGATGATTTGCTTTACATCATTGCTAAAGATCGACTAAAGCGTGGCGAACACCAAGGTGGTGTGGTTGGTACGGTTATGTCTAATTTTGGGTTTGAACAAGCGCTGCAAAAATTAGGATTAGAATTGATTCGTGTGCCAGTAGGCGATCGTCATATCATAAAAGAATTAGCCAATCGTCATTGGTATTTGGGCGGTGAACCATCAGGCCATATTCTTTGCTTACAAACGATTAGTACCGGTGATGGTATTATCACCGCGTTGCAAGTATTAGCAGCGATGCGTAATAGTCAATTACCGCTTGCTCATATGTGCGAGGGACTGCAAAAATATCCGCAAGTTCTTATCAATGTGAAATTGCAACAACAAGATTTTTCATTAGAAAAAGCCACCATTCAGCAAGCAATCAAAGCGGTTGAAAACGAGCTTGGCAAAAAAGGCCGCGTATTACTTCGCAAATCAGGTACTGAGCCATTAGTTCGTGTGATGGTAGAGGGTGAAGACGAGGTTCACGTTAAGCGACTAGCAAATCAATTAGCTGATGTTGTTAAAACAGAGTGTGGTGGATAATTATTCTTTATAATAACAATAATATGGCATTTCCTTGAAAAATAAACAATTAGAAGAAATTATTTCTTATTTTACTAACGACTGCCAGATCTCTCACGAAAAAATTCAAAAATTAATCGATAGTTTTGATGCAGCAGATTATAACATTAAGCATCGCAAAGCTACTATTCAAGCTATTGAGAACTTGATCCAACTGATTGAAGAAATTTGTTTTAATAAGCAACGAGCTTCATATTCTGGTGAAAGGAAAGAAAAAATAATCAGCGGTATTCAACGCTTATCAAGCCAATATCCTTCTCTTTATTCTTTTTATATTTCAATTATTCAATATCATCGTGAATTTCAAGCTTTGAACGCGAATAATCTTTATATGAAAAATGAGATAAATAAATCAAAGCAGTTCTGTATATCACTTGTCACTGAATTGTTAGATCCCATCGTCATTGATAAATCACTCGAAAATGAATCTGCATTCTATAGCAAACATTTTGGTAAAATCGCGTTAGTTACTGAAAAAGATAAACCATTCAGTCAAGAAAAAATGAAATTTATTTTTAATATTGATAACCAATTCAATAAAGAAATGACTAGGTTCGAGCCAGATGATGTATATCCACTTGAAGTGTATGCGCGAAGCTTACGATTATTAAATCGCGCAACAACATCGGCCACAGCAAAAAGTAAAAAAACATTTGCAGATTATCTCGAAGATACGTCACCTTTTCCAAAAAATAAAATAAAACCGCCATTTGCTACGAATATTATTTTTGCTGATTCAAAAATGAATGACATATTAGATCATAATGAAAAAGGTGAAGAACGTCTTTCAACCAATCCAACACATCCATTGATTTATGATGTTGATAGCTTTATCTTTACTGATTCGCGATTGTTAATATTAACGCTAATACATGATTTTCAGCATCAATATAATATTCATTACAATAATGGCCCCGAAACTTTTGCGCCAATTGAAATAACCAAGCGACAACTTGATTCGTTTTGTCAATTTACTGATGCGATGCCAGATGGCGATCTGAAATTTTTTACGCAGAGTATTGCTACAATAATAGAATTCTTAATTACCCATATAAGCCCAGTACTGCAAACACTCGATGAAATATCAGCAAGATTAACCTTGATGTTTGGTCAGATTTATCCAGAAGTATTACGTGTCGATATTAATCTGGCAATTGAGAGTGCCAGCACAAAATATCAATTAAGCGATGTGGTAAGAAGTGACGTACTTGCGATTTTAAAAATTTTTAGCAACGCGCTGATGTTAAATGAGCGTGCAATTACACATATGGCATTTGCTTTAGTGAAATATACAGTTGAATTTGCTGATGAAGAATTACAAAAAGATAATGGAATCGGAGAATTATTGGATCCACAATTTATAAATATGTTTGCCCAATCATTACTATCTGAAGATGAAAATTGGTCTGAGAACTTAAGTGCAATTAAAGATATAGAAAAAGCATTTTCTTCAATATTCTTAATTCATATGGAGCGATTAATTAATGAATTTGATCTGTTCCAACAATATATTAAATTAGGTGGGCAGGATGCTTGTGATTTAACTATTCCAATAGAAAATATTAATATTTCATTATTAATGATGGCAATAATATTAATAGATGATGTTAAATTTGCAAAACTTTTAATTCAATCTGGTGCTGATTACCATTCAGAAATGCAATTCGAAAAAAATAACTCTATGGCTGCCGTTAAAGGCAGGTACGAAATTTTATTATTTCTGTTGAAGTTGAATGTAGATCCGATCGCTTTGGACTTTAAAATAAAAAAAACGATATTGATGAGTATAGAAAATGGTTTAAATATATCTCTAAAAGATCCACTTAAATTAGAAAAAGTAAAAGAGAATTATCCATCGTGTATTCAAGTGATTTCACAATTGTTATGTTATCCCGAATCGCGTATGGATATCGTTTTTTCAGCAGCAAATAAGCAGTTTAAATTTACTCAAGGTTTAAGACAATTTCAAAAAATGGCAGCATTTTTTTATCTTCTACAACAATCGGGAATGTTGCGATTAAATGGCGAGCCAATACCAAAAGAATTAGCGGTATTAGTTGCTGAAAATACTACTAATTTTATTCCTCATCCCATATTTAAAAATTGCTACCGTGATATTTTTGTAGAAATTAAAAAAAATAATTTATTAGAACCATTTTTGCAGCAAGGAATAACGATTCTTTATTATGAATTCGATAAATTTTTTACGCACAAAACAACTAAATTACAAAACGTTTTATCTAAAATTGGCTTGAAAAATAAGCCTGTTGACAGATTACCGACAAGCCAACATCCCGATGTTTTTATCCAATATTACACACCAAGAACCTTATTTGCAGGCGCACAATCATTGGCGGCAGTAACGCTTGCCAAGCGTGATATGCAATCTTCTAAACATAAAAATGATGCGAAGCACCGCAAAAAATTAATTGCAAAAATGAAGGATGAAGTGATAGCAAAACATGATGAAGGATTAACAGATGCCATCATGAAGGCATTGCGTGAATTGCAAATCAAAGAACTAGATTCAGAAAATTATCATCGAATAGCAACCGCATTAACCCATGTGTTTGTTAGACAAAAATTAGTACCAAGCCATGCACAATTTTTCCAGGCGGTAAAAGACGATTTCAATCGTTTGGCAGCTCACGAAAAAACCGAAGTTAATGCGGTTAAATCGAAGATGAAATAAGAAGTCTAGGGTCTGTTTACAATTCATTTGCTTAAGCGAAAAAAGAGGAAATCGAGAATAATTTCACGGAAATTTGAGGAGAATAGTCAATCTATTTGACGAAAATTTGCGTGAAATTAGACCGATTTTACTCTTTTTGCAGCAAGTAAATGAATTGTAAACAGACCCTATTGTGAAGATAAAAAAATCCCCTCGAATGAGGGGATTTTTGTGTGTATCACAAAGCAATTGCTGATTTAAGCAACCATTTCTTTAAGCTTTTTAAGCGCTTTGATTTTAACTGTTTTGTAAGCTGGTCTTGCTTTGATCATGATTTCTTCACCAGTGAATGGGTTAATACCCTTGCGCGCTGCGCGAGCTGGTTTTTTCACCACACTGATTTTCATCATGCCTGGCATCACAAATACGCCTGGACCGCCAGATTTGACATGTCTGCTGATTAATTCATTCAAACAATCCCACACAGCGACGACATTTTTCTTGTCGATGCAGGTGACGCCTTGGATGGTTTTAATCAGATTGGTTTTAGACAATGGTTCTTTGATGGTTGGCATTTTCATCGGGTTTTTTTTTGCTGTTGCTGTATTTCTTGCACCAGCTGATTTGCCATTTGACTTCCGTTTCGTTTTAGACGTAGTTTTCTTTACGGCCATGTTTTTTCCTCACTAAGTAAAAAAATTAGACCTTAATAAAATAACATTTTTGTAGAAATTTGCGAGTGTTTTTTCAACAAAAACATAAAAAAAACCGAAAAAAACCGGCAAAAATGGCATTTTTCCGGTTATTGAAGTTATTTCAGCAGCTATTTTTCCGGATTTTTTAATAAAAGTTCTAAATAGTTTGAATATAAAGAGGCAACAAATCTGCGGTTTATCTGTTTTTAATAGCGATACTTTTAAAAACCTAGGTTTTGAGAATGGTTAATGCAATTCAATAGAGACGTGCTCACAAGTGATGGTTCGTGCTTATAACAGCCTGTCTCAGCTATTGCTTGTTTTATGAGGTTCCTATACAATTCTGGCGCTTTTAAGGGTTTATCTAATTTCACAGGATTTAAGATGAAAACGTATTTTGTAACAAACGAAACAGCAGAAAATAAATGGTATCTTGTTGATGCATCAGGCAAAGTCTTAGGTAGATTAGCAAGCCAGATAGCAAAGTACCTTCGCGGCAAACATAAGCCGGAATTTACTCCGCATGCGGACGCAGGTGATTACATCGTCGTGGTGAACGCAGATCAGATTAAAGTGACTGGTAAAAAAGAAGACAAAAAGATTTATTATCGTCACTCAGGTTATCCTGGCGGTTTAAAAGAAATGACTTTTACAGATCTTCAGAAAAAAGATCCAACAGAAGTGATAGAAATTGCAGTAAAAGGCATGTTGCCAAAGAACCCTCTTGGCCGTGCTATGCTGAAAAAATTAAAAGTCTATGCCGGTGCTGAACATCCTCATACGGCTCAGCAGCCAGTTACAATTAACCTTGATAAAGATAAAGCTGAATAGGAAACGATATGGCAACAGCAAAGAAATTTTATGGTACAGGTCGTCGTAAAACCTCTACTGCACGAGTATTTTTAACACCAGGTAAGGGTGTTATCACGGTTAATGATCGTGAGTTAGGCCCATACTTTAACCGCGAAACAGCATGCATGATTGTTCGTCAACCACTCGAATTAACTGGCATGTTAGGCAAGTTTGACGTGCGTGTCACTGTTGATGGTGGTGGCATCAGCGGACAAGCTGGCGCAATTCGCCACGGTATTTCACGCGCTTTGATAAAATATGAAAAATCTGTCATAGGTGACGATTTAACTGATAGCTTAATTAGAAAAGCATTGAAGGAAAAAGGCTGTTTAACTCGTGATGCGCGAGAAGTTGAACGTAAAAAATTTGGCAAACATAAAGCTCGCAAAGGTACGCAATACTCTAAACGTTAATTTGTATTGTATATGCGTCCCATTGGGGGATCGTCTAGCGGCAGGACTACGGACTCTGACTCCGTTAACCTAGGTTCGAATCCTAGTCCCCCAGCCACTTTTCTTTTCGCGCGGTGAGTGTCATCTTTCAAAACTAATTATAACAATTCTTATCTTAAGAAACATGTTTGAGGAAGGTTTGCATGGGTATTATTACGAATAAAAGATCTGTTATGACGCTTTATTCTGGAGCAAGTGACATTTACAGTCATCGTGTTCGTATTGTCCTTGCAGAAAAGGGCGTTTCTTATGAAGTGATCAATATTGAAGCGCGCGGGAAACCAGAAGATTTGTTAGAGCTTAATCCATATGGCTCAATACCAACGTTAGTAGATAGAGAGTTGGTATTGTATGAGGCCAATATTATTACCGAATATTTAGATGAGCGTTTTCCACACCCGCCTCTCATGCCTGTTTATCCTGTCGCACGTGCAAAAGCACGATTAATTATTTATCGTTTTGATCGTGAATGGGGTCCATTAGTTCGTAAATTAGAAACCTCATCTCTTGCTGAATCACGCCCTGCAGCAAAAGAATTAGCTGGCTATATTAGCCAGTTAGTCCCATTATTTAATTCATCTCCTTATTTTCTTGGCGATGAATTTTCCTTAGTGGATTGTTGTCTTGCGCCTGTGTTATGGCGTTTACCAGTGTGGGATATTCACGGCTTCACACCGGCAGAAACAAAAATATTAAATAAGTATGCTGATCGCGTATTTCAGCGTGACTCATTTCAAGCAAGTCTCACTGAAACCGAACAGGAATTAAGAAAATTAGCAAAAGCTGAAACCGCTTAATGGAGTAACGTTATGCTTTCAAATAGACCTTATTTGTTGCGTGCTTTTAATGAATGGATTATTGATAGTGCTTGCACACCGATTCTTGTTTTAGATGCGACTAATCCACGATGTAAAATTCCTCAAGAATATGTAGACGGTGGAGAAATTGTTTTTAATATTTCACCTTCAGCGGTGCGTGATTTGCGTATTACCAATGAAGCAATAGAATTTAAAGCTTCTTTTTCGGGAATTATTCATATTATTACTGCGCCAATAAAAGCAATTTTAGCTATTTATGCAGAAGAAAATGGCGAAGGTATATTTTTTGATGCCGAAGAAGATGATGGCGAAAGCGGCATGGTTCAGCTAAAGGCTATCGACAATACTGCAGCGGATACACTTCAGCAAAACATTGCTTCTGTAGAATCTGCTGCCAAAAGTAAGCCATTTTTAAAGTTGGTTGAATAGAAACATCTTAATAATATGCAACAAAATCAAGATGACAAAGGATTTGGCAGTTCATTAGTGAAATATATGACTTTTCGCCATATAAAATGATTGTAGATGTGGGCGGTGGCATCGGTAGTTTATTGGCAAATATTTTATTAAAAAATAATAATTCACGCGGCATTAATTACGATTTACCTGAGTTAGAAATCGCGGCTAAAAAATATTTTCAAGAAAAAAATATTGCACCACGTTGTCAGTATATTGGCGGTGATTTTCTTAAAAGCATTCCTACTGGCGGCGACATTTATCTAATGAAAGCCATTCTTCATGGGAAAAATGATGAGATTGCCATGGAAATTCTTACTCGTTGCAAAGATGTTCTCCCAAGAAATGGAAGGTTGTTAGTGATCGAACGTATCATTGATAAAGCAGGAAATAAAAATTATATCGAGCATGTGTTAATGATATTAATATGTTAAACGTGACTTATGGGCATGTTCGAACATTAACAGAATTTGAAACGTTATTTAAAAAGGCTGGTTATTCTATTTCTCAAATTTATTCATTAAAGCAAGATGCCCTGTCTATTATCGAAGTCAGTGTCGTTTTATAGACTTTTTTCATTAGACTTCTTTCTAAACTTCGATTAACGGACAATCTCTGTGAAAAAATTGTAATCGTTCACGAGTTATCTTTACTGAACACGCGAATCTCAGTTAAGAAGCCTG
>CAZKUQ010000063.1:0-11009 GCA_964555965.1 uncultured Coxiellaceae bacterium | reverse complement strand
TGTTTATTTATGACACATGTTCACCGGACAGTAGTGGCTTACGCTCAGGATGACAAAATTTATTTTTGTCGTGTACAGAGAAATGAGCGAATTATTTCTTCAATTTTTTAATCCCTCTTATTTTTGTCCTGTGCAAAGTGCGAGCGGCCTCACCTTTATTTTTCCTTCACAAATTTCTGTGCTTCCTCAGAACCCTTAGTCGCATCGCCTGCGCTATAAGAATGTACGCCAGTACCAGCTAGCTTGCCCTTATCAACAATTAAGTATTCATTGCGTATTGGACGGTTCTCAAACCAACATTCAAGAATTTCACGCACACCCGCTGCATAACGTGTTTGTGCAGACAAAGTGGTGCCAGCCACATGGGGCGTCATACCATGATGTGGCATGGTTCGCCAAGGATGATTCTTTGGTGCAGGCTGCGGAAACCAAACATCGCCTGCATATCCTGAAAGCTGCCCGCTTTCAAGTGCTCGCACAACCGCATCGCGGTCGCAAATTTTGCCGCGTGCCGTATTAACAAGATATGCCCCGCGTTTCATTTTGCTAATGAGATTGTCATTAAATAAATGTTCTGTCTCTGGATGAAGCGGACAACTTAACGCAATGACATCACACAGTGGAAGCATAGACAGAACATTTGCATGGTATGTCAGTCCTAATTCCTTTTCGATTTTTTCGGGTAAACGATGACGAT
This sequence comes from uncultured Coxiellaceae bacterium, assembly GCA_964555965.1. GTDB lineage: Bacteria > Pseudomonadota > Gammaproteobacteria > DSM-16500 > DSM-16500 > Aquicella. Next base: position 10,312 of record CAZKUQ010000063.1, on the reverse strand, counting down.
CAGTATAATGTAATTTGACATCAAAAGGTTTTAATCGTTTCAAAGTCCCCAAACCAATTCGTCCAGAACCAACAATCCCTACTGTCATTCCTTCAATGTCATAAGCTCTTGCAACACAATCAGCAATATTCCAGCCTTTATTAATGACCCATTGATAAGAGGGAATATAATTGTGCGCCAAAGCTAAAATTGCCATCACATTATGTTCAGCAACACTATTGCTATTGCAATAGGTAACTTCTGCTACCGTAATACCTTTATCCATTGCAGCTTGTAAATCAACATGATCTGATCCAATGCCTGCCGTGATTGCAAGCTTTAATTTTTTTGCTTTGGCAATTCGTTCTTCAGTGAGATAGGCGGGCCAAAAGGGTTGAGAAATGACGATATCTGTATCAGATAATTCTTTTTCAAAAACTGAGTTGGATCCATCTTTATCGGATGTTACAATAAAAGTGTGGCCTTGTGATTCGAGAAACTTTCTTAATCCTAATTCACCGGAAACACATCCTAATAATTGCCCAGGTTTAAAATCAATTTGTTTGGGTGTTGGCAATGCTTGACCATCAGGATAATGATCTAATTTTGGAATATCATCACGTGCATAAGTTTTTGGATAGCCATCTATGGGGTCCTCGTAAAGTACACACAGTATCTTAGCCATTTGTTTCCCCCTTTTCATTGATTATTGATATGTGAATTTGAATTTTGCTGCTCAAATGATTTTGCTGTTAAAGAGTTTAAGAATATAACTATTGCCTTGACATCTTTCTTCCGAGGTTAAAGCATTCTTATTACCCTGTCGGTAATCATCAAAACGAGATGATGTTGTAAGAGATTTTTCATATTCTGACCTAGCATCCATTATATTTTTTGGAGTAACCTGTTCGCCATATATTTTTTTAAACATTTCGATATAAGCAGGATCTGCTTCAATTTGATTTAAAAGCTGTTCACCAAGATTAACTTTTAATCGATTTAATTTGATTTGTGCCGAAGTAGGCTTGGTGGGCGGCTTTCCCGCGTAAGCTAAATAAGATGGAATAAATAAAAAAACTATTACAACACTTAAGAGATTTTTAAACATGATAGCATCCTTTCTAGCAATCCTTAATCTGTCTATCTGATCAAAGGGACTGCTTAAGTATACTACTGATAAAAAGCAAAGATAGAAAAATCTAGACCCCATGCTAGGCGAACCTGAAAGAAAGACATTTACGCTGACTTATGATATTTTGACAGAAAATTCAACTGAATCACAAAAATTAAAGATAGAAATCAACACAAGAGAACATTTTTCTGTTTTTGGTTTTCAACAACATGAAAAATATGAATAAGCAGCTAATAATAAACGAAACACTCGTGCAACGCTTAATGACCGTGCAGTTTCCACAATGGAAAGACCTTCCTATTCGATCTGTCGCGCATAGTGGATGGGATAACAGGACTTTTCACCTTGGTGAGCACATGCTAGTGCGCATGCCAAGCGCCGAGGACTATGCGTTGCAAGTGGAAAAAGAACAACGATGGCTGCCAAAACTTGCACCGAAGCTACCCCTTCCGATTCCAGTGCCTTTAGGTTTAGGTGAACCAGCAAATGGCTATCCTTGGAAATGGTCTATCTATGCTTGGCTTCCTGGCGAAACTGCTACACATTCGTGTATAACTGATCTCAGTGATTTTGCGACTGACCTCGCACACTTTCTCACTGCACTACAACACATCGATTCAACGAATGGACCCTCACCAGGACCACATAGTTTCTATCGTGGTGCGCCACTCATTACTTACGATAACGAAACACGCCAAGCAATCGACGCTCTGAAAGGGAAAATCGATATCGACGTTATTACAGAAATCTGGGAGAAAGCCATAGCAACCAAATGGATTAACCCACCTGTATGGGTTCATGGCGATATCAGTATTGGAAATCTATTGGTGCAAAATGGACGATTAAGCGCTGTTATTGATTTTGGACAACTGACAATCGGTGATCCTGCATGCGATCTTGCTATTGCATGGACATTTTTTAATGGTAAAAGCCGTGATGTTTTTCGATCAGCGCTTTCACTTGATGATGCCACCTGGGCGCGTGGTCGCGGTTGGGCATTATGGAAAGCATTAATTGTATATGCTGAATTGCCTGGCACCAACCCTCTTGAAATTGAAAATTCTAAGCGAGTAATTGATGAGATACTTACTGACTACAGGCAACAGTAAATTTAAAGGCAATCAAATGAACTATCAAATAATTTATGAAACAAATCCAAAATCAGAAGATATTCAAATATTAAATGATGGCATTATGGAACAAGCCAATCTCAAATCCCGTCGTGTAATGGAAAAAATTGGATTACACCACTCTGAAGCAGATGATTTTAATCATCCAAAACTTGAAGAAGATAGCCCCTTAAAACGGCATGTACTATACCGCATAACGCGTGACAACTATCAAGCGAATCAAATAGCAAAAAGGAGGAAATTATGACTAGAACTATAGGGCCAGGACCCGATCCTAATCAAATTTACCCCTTGCAGCCTTACGATAAATTAGTTTTTCTGAAAAATTTCATCAAAGCTAGCAATATTCATATTGGTGATTACACTTATTTTGACGATAGACGTCATAGCCCAGAGAATTTTGAAGAATATAATGTTCTTTATAATTACGACTTTTCAAAAGTTAAATTGGTCATTGGAAAATTCTGCGCTATTGCCGCTGAAACAAAATTTATTATGACGGGCGATCACAAATTGGACGCAATCAGCACCTATCCTTTTCCGATTTTTCAGCAAGGTTGGGAAACAATTTATGATGTCGCTAATCTACCTGTGAAAGGAGATATCATCATAGGCAATGATGTTTGGCTTGGTTATGACTCTTTGATAAAAAATGGCGTTACTATCGGTGATGGAGCTATTATTGCCGCCAGAGCGGTTGTCGTGAAGGATGTTCCTCCTTATGCCGTTGTTGCTGGTAATCCTGCCAAAGTTGTTAAGCTGCGTTTTGATGAAGCCACGATTGAGCGCTTACTAAGGATTGCTTGGTGGAATTGGGACATTCATAAAATCAATAAAAATCTTCCTCTTATTTGTAGCCTGGATGTGGATCGCCTAGAGGAAGTTTCTAAACAAGGTTAAATATGCCTATAAAAAAACGCCATCTTTTTTTCAGATGGCGGGGTTAGATCATAACTCACGCTCAGCAAATATCTGCATGGCTTCAACAACGAAATTTAATAATTTAGGATGCAACTGATCATAAAATTTCTTAAATTCCGGTGTCAAATATCTTTCGCTTAGACCAATATATCCTTCTTTGGTAGGGTTCCAGCCAACCCAAGCGTGATGTCTTCGCATAATAGCTTGCACTTCTTGAGAAGAAGGTTTTAGACCTTTATTCATTGATGAAATAAGATCATCATTAATTTTTTTTCCTTCCTCAATAAATTTGTCCTTATCATTGCTTGTTAATTTTTTCTTGTACTCATCTAAATAATTCTGAGTCACAACACCCTCTGCGATCAGCTGTTTTTCATATTTTTTCTGTTTTTCAGAATCGAATCCATAATATAATTCTTCGTTTTTCATTTTTTCTTTACCCCTTAAATGTGAAATGGTTTTATTAACGGTCTTGATCATTTGCTTAGTGCGACCAAGCCCTTGTTCAAGGATGCGTTTATGTGACTGAAGCGATTCGATTTTATCGAAAGTGTCACTACTCACGATCCTTTGAATTTCACTAAGAGGAAAATCGAGTTCACGGTAAAATAATATTTGCTGCAACATCAGGAGTTGTTCTTCTTCATAATATCGATAATCATTATCACCAACATAGGCTGGTTTTAATAAACCGATCTCATCGTAAAAACGCAGTGTTCTAGCACTAACGCCTGATAATTTTGCTAACTTATTTACTGTGTACGCCATAATAACCTCTTATTGATTCACGGCCACCTTAAGGTATGCCGTAACGTTAAGGTCAAGGGGTTTTTACATGAGTGCTTCTGCTAGTTTGATAGCCCACCTTGGATTGCCATTATCTTCGACATGCCAAGCAGCCATTAAAATAAGACGGACGAATATCCAATCTTTAATTCGTTCTGGATTGTGCATTGATTTTTCTGCAAGCAGTTTGACTCTTGCTTCAAATATATTTTTTGTATCGCTTTTGTTAGCAAGCTCATTAATATACATAAAATCAAAAGCAGCAATTTCAAATTCTGGTTCACCTATAATACCTTTAGGATCGATTGCCAACCAATCATCTCCATTTTTCAGAATATTATCGTGATGCAAGTCACCATGGAGAAAAACCTCTTTTGTCATAGAGGTCAGTAATTTATTTTTTAGCGCAATTGCTTTTTTTATTAAATGCAATGGGCAAGCTTTATCTGAAAAATTATCAATGGCTCTTAACCAATCTTTGATGTGGCGATAACTATTTTGGTTAGATAAACACTTACTGTGTAGCTTCTTCATTGTATCAATATAGCAATCCATCACATAACCAACTTGGGATGGGTATAATGATTTAAGACTCGTACCAGGAATCGCCTGTTGCAATAACAAGGCGTGATACTTCGGATGATGCGAAATAAGTCGAATTGAGCCGTTACCATCAAAATACTGTAACGCTTGAATTTCCTCTGCAATACTCTTTTCATCACAACCAATTTTCAAAACTACTGGCTGTTGAGCACGGGTAGCTGCTTTAGCAACATAGTTGAAAGTCATATTATCAACGGGAGTGACGTCCTTTAACTCCCAATAGGCTGTAAGCTCAGAAATAGTAATAGGAAGATTAGCGATCCAATGCTCACCCTTTTCACCAAAAATGTTGGCTATATTTTGTTTAAGCAGCTTCATTGAATGAAAAAATCCCCATTGCAATAACAGCGATAGTTTAAAGCCTAGCAAATTAAATTACATTGAAAAGTTCTTGCAAAAGGTAGCACCGTGGCAGCACGAAAATACAGCGCTTAAATTTTGATCCAGATGATCGTCTGTATCTTATTGATTATTAAAAATTTTTCTGATGCCGACGCGCAGAGTCGAACTCACGACCTACTGATTACGAAACATAACGGAACAAATTATAGCAATAAGTGGCAATAATCAACAACAATTAAATGAACGACTTAGAATAAAAAAGCTATTGTGATGGAATTTTTGTGGTGTGTTATTTGTAAGTGTCCCAAATTTGGCTACGAAATCATGCGCTACTATGCCAGCGACGCTATCCTGTGTGCGTTCCGCGCCAAAAAGCTCAGTTGCCTCTTTCTTGGCAATGAGATTCTGCTTTAATTCAACCAAAGCACGAGTCAGTTTATCTGCTGTCAGTGCTACTTTCTTTTTGGTTGCCCCTGAGGGTGCTAACATGTCTCTGTCATACGCATCAAGTGAGAACCATGTGTCAGCAAATAGCGTGACCAGTTCCAGTACACTGTTATTATCAACCGCCGCCCCCGCAGTAATGCTTTTAACATTCGCTACCGCTTTCAAGAACTCATCATAATTGGCCTTAATACGATGGCGGTTAATCGTATATCCCTTTTGGATATGCTCTTTAAGAGTCTTAGTTGCCCATTGCCGAAAATGGGTAGCCTTTTTGGAGTTAATTCTATAACCCACGCTTAACACGGCATCAAGGTTGAAGTGCTTGATTTTATAGATTTTATTGTTCTTAGCAACTGTTTCCAAAATGGAAACTGTTGATTTTTCATACAACTCCTCAGAATCAAATATATTTTTTAAATGCTTAGAAATAGCTGCTTTTTGAACATCAAATAACGATGCCATTTGGTCTTGGGTCAACCAAATGGTTTCATGTTCTTTGTCTGTTTTTAACTCTAAAGCTCCACTTTTTGATTGATAGATAATAGTATCAACCTGATTTAGGCCTTTCTTCATGTGATTTTCCCTTGTCCCTACTGAGTTGGCTGAAATGAGGGGTACGATAAAGCTATGGCAACCAGTGGTCAAGCATTGCGGCTTAATTTAAGAAGATAAAAAAACCCATCGGGGTACGCATTGTTAAGAGGCGTGATGGGTTGTTGTTATTGATAATATAGCAACAAGCACTCATGTCCTACAATAGCCTAATTAACGCCTTTAACAAGCTCTGGTATATCAAAATCTTCAATTACAGGTAAATTCATAAAATTTTACTTACTCTCACTTTGCGCTAATTTTAAAACCTTATTAATAAATTCCAGTTTTTCATCGGTATATTTTTCACGATCATACATATGCTCCCTAGCTAATTGATTCTTTAGTTGTTCATAATCCTTTGCTACATCTGGGTGCACGCACAGATAATCTCTAAAAATAATTTTGTTACGCCAATGATCTGAAGTATATTCAAAAATATGAACGTGATGTGTTCGCTGCTCGCCAAATGGCGGCATACCTTTAACAAAAAACATTCTTTTTGGATCTGGATTTTCAAACCAATACTCATAGTTAAGCTTTTGCAGTTCTGGAACTGCTATCACTTTCATTTCATCAAGCGACTCCACTGCAATTTGGATATCAATAATGGGCTTTGCAGACATCCCTTGAATAGCGGTACTTCCGACGTGTTGAATATCAACTATTTTATTAAGAGGGAACAGCTCTCTTATTTTTTTGATTTCCTGATTAGCCATAGTTGGCCACTCTGGATTGTAAGGGACAATATCAACATGATCCTTCTTTAGAATATCTACATCATTTCTTATGTAATCCTCAATTGTCATTGCCCAATGCTCATGACCTCGCCACTCACCATCAATCTTAAGATATCGCGGCGAAAAACCTTCATACCGAAATCCATTTCTTTTTACTAACTCTATCGAGCGAGTATTTTCTGGTTGAATGTTTGCTTCCAAACGATGCAATGCAAGCTCTTTAAAAACCTTTTCTAAAACCAATTTTAATCCTGCGCTCATGTAACCTTTTTCAGAAAAATTGGCAACAGCATAAAATCCAAAATAGGCATTTTGGAATAATCCACGCACTATTTCGCTAATATTAAACACACCTGCAATATCGCCAGAATGATCGCATACTAAAAAACTTTTCTGATTTGGCTGTTGAAATCGCTGAAAATAATCACTAAACTCCTGCGGAGTTTGTGGTGATTTAACCCACGGATGATGTAACGAGTGACTGCGTTGCATAGCTAAAAGAAATAGCTTTTCATCGTCAAGTTTAGGTTCTCTTATAAATACTGTCTGTTTTTGAAACGTAGCCATACTGAGCATACCTTATTTATTTCTCAACTATAAAATTTTACCAATTTCTATATCTCGCGGATCACCTTCATAACCATCAGGATCATTAAATGGCATTTGAATATACTCATGATCACAATAAAATTTATAAGCTTCGGGTGAGGATTGAATTTGAAATTTCTTCACACCTTGATGAAATAGCCAACGTTCGCAGAGTTTTAAAAAATCTCCTCCAATACCTCCATTACGATACGGCTCGTCAATCACGATAATTCGGAGGGCTGCTCTGTTTTCTGGCCATAATTGAATGTGTACATAACCAATAATTTTTATTCCCTTATAAAGAATAAAGTGGACATGTTGATCATTCTTAAATGTCCAAGTATATGGGTCAACAACTGGCACACGATCAAAGAAATATTTTTGACGAAAATGACGCGCAGCTTCCCACTCGCGATCAGTTAGTACTTGCGCGATACGTAATCCATCAAACCCAGTTTTTTGATCAATACTCGCTATAAAAGCATCTTTACCAAGACAATAATTCATGATGTCATGAGGAAATTTTAAAGCCAGTTCACTTTTAAGCCTTCCGTAAGCCTCACGGTCATCAACATGCATCCGCATCCAATCACGAAATTTTAAATGCCTACCAATTTCAGGATTACCTTCTTCAAAAATATGCACATTATGAGCTCTATTAGTGACACCTTTTTGGAAATATCGCCTAAAAGGAATGCCATATTTACCCTTGGCTTCATATCCAAGTTTTTCCATAGCTGGAATAGTCTGAGTAACTTGCAAAATATCTTTAACAACAGGAATTATATCGATGATTGGTTTGGCGCTTAGTTCTGGTACTGCTGTTGAGCCGATATGATGAATAGCCATGCAATTGTTTCCCAAAGCATTAGTGATTAGTTTCGCCTCGATCTCAAATAAATTCGGCCACTCAGATCTATAGGAAACAACTTCTACAATATCGGTCATAATATCTTATCCAATTTACTATCAAATTTAAAAATGTTTTTTCTGCTATTATTAAAATGAGCAATATCTCGTGTATATTCGGTAAAATTATTATTGGTATAATTTTTGATAGTTGATCGCCAAAAGCGATAAGCACCTTCATTACCAGGAATTACCATTACCTCCCAAACCCCTGCAAATTTTTTAAAGCACTCATGCGCTATATATCGCCCCAAACCTTTATTTTTAAACTTTCGCAAAACAAAGAATTGAGCCATATTAAAATCAATTTCAGCGGAACTACCTTTTTTATCAACAATAACAAAACCGGCTATTTCATTTTTGTATTTCACTATAAATGGAAAACTATTTTTATCTTCCCAATATTTTTTAAAATCAATGCACTCGTACAAACCATCTTCAGGAATTTCCCAACCTTCTTCCTTGCCCATAAACTCACTCATGTCATAGACATAAAAACGCCCCATGTTTTGAATAATAGGATGTTCTTTTAGAGAAGCTGGAATAAGTTTAATCTGATTGAAATCAACTTTATTATTAAAAATTTCATAGCATGGTATTTTTGTTTCTTTTAAATCAATGATACCGTGATAAAACATGCCTGATTTTTCCATCACTCGTCTTGAACGTTCATTTTCTGGATGTACTATCGCTAAAATTTTAGGGAGTGATAGTTGATTAAACCCATAATCAATGAGAGCTTTTGCAAGTTCAGTTGCGTAGCCTTGATGCCAATATTTTTTATTGAGTCTATATGCAAGCTCAATGTCTGACTGTGTACCATCAAAGCCCAAATGAAGTAAACCTGCTTGCCCAACAAAGCCTCCCGTTTCCTTCTCAAAAACAGAATAAAAAGCCAAGCCATATTCTTCTAAGTAAGGTTTCGCATTATCTAAGAATGTTTTAACTTGCTCTCTCGTTTGAACGGTACCTGTGCCAATATATTGCATGACAGCAGGATCAGTTCGTAAAACAACTAAATCATCAAAATCAGATAGTTCTGGTTCTTTAAGAATTAATCTTTTCGTTTCTAAAATTGTGGTGTCCATCATTATTCCTTAGTTCTCTGCGATAAATATCATATGACTTTCATTTCTAAAAAATTCTTCTTTATAGGTAATATTCTTAAAGCCATATTTTTCTAAAATAAGTTCCATTTCATAGCGGTAATACCAGCACAAATACATTTCTTCCTTTTCTTTAGCAACTACCTTGTCATTTACTATCTTTGTATAAGTAGAATCACTGTGACAATATTGCTCGTATTTATTTGAGCGATTATGTGACTTATGCTTGATGATTCCACCATCAGGTGTATTCACCTCTTTCTCAGTGAGTTCTTCCTCGTTATCTTTGTAAAGCGCATCCCAAGGAACAAATAAATCCAATATTAACTTTCCATCTACATGCAGATGTTTTTTAAAATTTTGCAGCGTATTAAATGCAGCAGAACGAGGATAAAGTAATTGAAACGAACCCAATGGGATTAACATTAAATGATATTTATGGGGCAACTGCATCGTTTCAATTGATTCATCAAATAAAATAGGCTCAAACCCAAGAGCAGCAGCCCTTTTTCTACAGTTTTCTAGCATTGGTGTTGAATTATCCACGCCATGAATTTGATATCCTTCCTGCATTAGGGGAATCAATAAACGACCTGAGCCACACATGGGTTCAAGGATAAGCTTATCCTTATCAAGAAATTGTTTATAAAAATCGATTTCATCTGCTTCAGCGAAGCGCTTATCAATATCATAAAATTCAGTACATAACGTTTGGTACATCATTTTTTAACCTTCTTTGAAGATTTCATATAAATATATTCATTAATTTATTTTTTGAAGACCAACAATTTAATCGTTGGTAAATTGAATTCCAAAATCCAAATTGGGATGGTAGGTCGCGCCAAGGACAACCGACTCGCATACGATATAAAATGCCTTCAACTATTTTTCGTAGATTAGGCTTGTCGTAAATCCCATGTTGTCGCATGATTGTTCTTAGCTTCGACCATAGCTCATCTGTGAGCATTAGTCGGGTCATTGCAAACTGAAATATCCCCACGAATTTAGGTGACAAATTGAGAGAATTCAAGTAAATAG
>CAZKUQ010000062.1:0-11065 GCA_964555965.1 uncultured Coxiellaceae bacterium | reverse complement strand
CGCGAGGGGGTTACTTATCAATCCCGCGAGGGGTTACTTATGTCATCCCCGCGAAGGCGGGGATCTCTTGTTAAAGATTCCCGCTTTCGCGGGAATGACGAAGATAAAATGCGGGAATGACGAAGATAAAATGAATATTGTTAGGTCAGGCTTTGGTTTTTAAGCCTATTCGGTTACACTTATCGCCCAAAAACTAGACCAAAACAGGAAACGAGTGATGACAAAAAAGTGGGACCTAGATTCAATAGAAACGCGAGAATGGCTTGATGCGCTTGCCTCATTAATTAAATATGAAGGCAAAGAACGCGCGCAATTTATCTTGCAAACTTTATTGGAAGCGGCAGAGAAAAAAGGTGTCGAATGTGGTCTCGCTCAATTAATTACTCCTTATGTCAATACGATATCTGTCGATGCACAACCCACTTATCCTGGTAATACAACGTTAGAAAATGAAATTGAAGCAGCCATTCGTTGGAATGCGATTGCCATGGTGATTAAAGCCAAAAACGCAGCGAGCGGTGTTGGTGGTCACTTATCATCTTTTGCATCAATCGCCACTTTATACGAAGTCGGCATGAATCATTTTTTTCGCGGCGCAACGAAAGAAGCGCTTGGTGATCTCATTTATTTCCAAGGACATTCATCGGAAGGTAATTATGCACGTGCATATCTAGAAGGACGTTTAACTGAAAAAAATCTTGATCGGTTTCGTCAGGAAGTCGATGGCGAAGGATTATCTTCCTATCCTCATCCATGGTTAATGCCAAATTTCTGGCAATTTGCAACCGTGTCATTAGGTTTAGGTTTGCTGCAAGGGGTTTATCAAGCACGGTTTCTAAAATATTTAGATAATCGCGGATTACTAAAAGCAGATGATCGCAAAGTATGGGTATTTTGTGGTGATGGTGAAATGGATGAACCAGAATCAATTGCAGGATTAACACTCGCTGCACGAGAAAAATTAGATAATTTAATTTTTGTGGTGAATTGTAATTTACAGCGACTCGATGGATTAGTGCGTGGCAATCATAAAATCGTGCAAGAATTAGAAGGCATTTTTCGCGGTGCTGGTTGGAATGTCATTAAAGTATTATGGGATAGTCGCTGGGATGCATTGTTTGCACGCGATAAAACTGGCGCACTCGCTAAACGTTTAACCGAATGTGTTGATGGTGATTTACAAACAGCTTATGTGCGCGGTGGTGCATACACACGCGAATTTATTTTTAATACCGATGAATTAAAAGCGCTAGTGGCTGATATGTCTGACGATGAAATCACCGCATTAAATCGCGGTGCACACGATCCCATTAAAATTTATGCTGCTTATCAAGCAGCAACCAAACATCAAGGCCAGCCAACGGTTATTTTAACGCAAGGTGTGAAAGGTTATGGGCTTGGTACACGCAATACAGAAGGCAGAAACATTGCGCATAATCAATTAGACATGAGTGATGAAGAATTAAAAGCATTTCGTGATCGGTTTAATTTACCGATTTCAGATGCTGCATTAACGAAACGCGAATATTATCTGCCAAAAAAAAATAGCGAAGCCATGCAATATCTGTTTGCGCAACGTGAAAAATTAGGCGGATTTTTGCCTACAAGACAAGTGATATCGCAGTCATTGACAGTGCCTGCATTATCAGCATTTGATGCGGTGTTAAAAGGTTCTGCTGATCGAACCATGTCAACTACCATGGTGCTTGGTCGAATTTTAAATGTGTTATTAAAAGATAAAACCATTGGCCCGCGCATGGTGCCAATTTTTTCTGATGAAGTGCGTACGTTTGGTTTAGAAGCTTTATTCCGTCAAGTTGGTATTTATTCATCGATAGGACAACTCTACACACCAGAAGATAAAGAACAATTTCTTTTTTATCATGAAACACAAAACGGCCAAGTGTTGGAAGAAGGAATTACTGAAGCGGGATGTATGTCATCGTGGATTGCAGCAGCAACATCTTATGCACAAAATCGTTTTCCCATGATTCCATTTTTTACATATTACTCGATGTTTGGTTTTCAACGTGTTGGCGATCTTATTTGGGCTGCAGGTGATATGCGTGCACGTGGATTTTTAATCGGTGCAACAGCAGGCCGCACCACGCTTGAAGGCGAAGGTTTGCAGCATCAAGATGGTAGTAGTTTATTGTCCGCAGCATTAGTGCCAAATTGTCGTGCGTATGATCCTGCTTATGGTTATGAAATGGCGGTGATTATTCAATACGGTTTGAAAGAAATGTTTACTGATGAAAAAGATGTTTTCTATTATGTCATGGCAATGAATGAGCGTTATAGTCAGCGAGCGATGCCAGAAAATGTAGAAGAAGGCATCATTCGCGGTATGTATCAATTGAAAACCACTGGCAAATCGTCAGAACATGTGCAATTGTTTGGAAGCGGTGCCATCTTAAATGAAGTGGTTGCAGCTGCTGATTTATTGCAAAAAGATTTTGCCGTAAGTGCCAATGTTTGGAGTGTGACGAGTTTTGCAGAATTACGCCGTGATGCGGCGAATGTAGAGCGCGCTAATATTTTTGCATCAGATAAGAAAACACAAATTTCTTATCTTGAAACGTGTTTGCAAAAACAAGATGGGCCAATCGTAGCAGCAACTGATTATGTGCGCGCTTATGCCGATTTAATTCGCCCTTATATTCATTGTACTTATGTGACATTAGGCACCGATGGTTATGGTCGCAGTGATACGCGCGAAAAATTGCGCCACTTTTTTGAAGTTGATCGTTACCATATTGCTGTTGCGGCACTGTACGCATTAGCAAAAGAAGGTAAAATACCTGCAGAGAAAGTTAGGGAAGCAATGAAAAAATATGGGATTGATCCAAAGAAACCAAATCCTGTGATGGTTTAAATTATATCTGCGTCATTCCCGCGAAAGCGGGAATCTATTATGCTGGTATGCTGGATCCCCACTTTCGTGTGGATGACATAATGTTGATGAACATTCTCAAAAACTGAAGGAGATAACCCTTTGACGTTGAAAAATATTACGACTCCCGATCTGGGGGGTGATGCAGAAGTCACAGTCATTGAAATCCTCGTTAAACCAGGCGATCAAATTGAAGCAGATACGTCAGTGGTGACACTTGAATCAGACAAAGCAACCATGGAAGTACCAGCTGGCACAACAGGTGTTGTTAAAGAATTAAAAGTAAAAGTTGGCGATAAACTTTCGACTGGCGATGTGATTTTAACCTTAGATGGTGAAAGTGAAGCGGCAACTGAAAAACCAAAACAAGAAAATAATGAGCCTAAAAAAGCAGAAAAATCTGCAAAAAAAGCTCGTACAGAATCAGTAAAAAAAGCGCCCGTTGAAGAAGAAAATGTAAAACCAGCCGAGGTGTTAGAAGGCACCATTCAAACCGATAGTGATGTACACGCAGGCCCGGGTGTTCGTAGAATGGCGCGCGAATTAGGCGTGAATTTAACGCATGTATCGGGTAGTGGACCAAGACAACGCATCATGAAAGAAGACATTCAAACGTTTGTGAAAAGCCGTCTCACGCATCTGCAAACAACACCAACCTCCTCTTCTTTGCCAGCGTTGCCAGCCATTGATTTCACTAAATTTGGTGTGATTGAAACGCGAGAATTATCGCGAATAAAGAAAATTTCCGGCAAAAATTTGCAACGCAATTGGATGATGATTCCACATGTCACGCAATTTGGCGAAGCCGATATCACCTCATTAGAAGATTTTCGTCAAGCGCAAAAAGCTGAATTAGAACGCCAAAAAGTAAAGCTCACACCACTTGTTTTTATTATGAAAGCAGTGGTTGCATCACTAAAATCATTCCCAAATTTTAATGCGTCACTCGATCCAAGCGGCGAAAATTTAATCCTTAAAAAATATTTTAATATTGGTGTGGCAGTCGATACACCCGATGGCTTAGTGGTTCCCGTGGTTCGCGATGTGGATAAAAAAGGATTGGTTGATTTAGCCAAAGAACTTGGCGAAGTCAGTGAAAAAGCACGTCAAAAACAATTAACACCGGCTGATATGCAAGGCGGATGTTTTTCTGTTTCTAGTTTAGGTGGCATCGGTGGCACCGCTTTTACACCGATTATTAACTATCCAGAAGTGGCTATTTTAGGCGTGTCAAAATCTTATTTTAAACCTGTTTATCAAGACGGCGGCTTTGTGCCGCGTTTAATGTTGCCGCTCTCGCTTTCATATGATCACCGCGTCATTGATGGCGCAGAAGGCGCGCGTTTCATGGTGCATTTAGCCAATATGCTTTCTGATATTCGTAATTTGTTATTGTAGAAGTGAGAGAAAAACAATGAGCATTCAAACAGAAGTTGTTGTGTTAGGAAGTGGCCCAGGTGGATACACAGCTGCATTTCGTGCAGCAGATTTAGGTAAAAAAGTCGTATTAATTGAGCGATATGATTCAATTGGCGGCGTTTGTTTAAACGTAGGTTGTATTCCATCAAAAGCATTATTACACGCGGCAAAAGTGATTGATGAAGCGGCAGAAATGTCAGCACACGGCATTCAATTTGGCAAACCAAAAATTGATGTTGACAAACTTCGCGATTGGAAAAATAGCGTTGTCAATAAATTAACTGGCGGATTAAAAATGCTAGCCAAGCAGCGCAAAGTTGAGATCGTGCAAGGTAGCGGCAAATTTATTTCTGATCATGCGATTGAAGTGACTGCCAAAGACGGAAAGAAAGAAACGGTTGAATTTCAACAAGCGATTATTGCAGTTGGTTCGCGTCCAGTAAAATTACCATTTTTACCCGATGATTCACGCATTATTGATTCGACCGGTGCATTAGAACTTGAAGAAACTAATCGCAATATGTTGGTGATTGGCGGCGGCATTATTGGGCTTGAAATGGCAACGGTTTATCACGCATTAGGTGCAGAAATTACGGTTGTTGAATTAATGGATCAAGTGATTCCAGGTGCTGATAATGACATCGTCATGCCATTATATAAACGCATTAAACCACGCTATAAAAATATTTATCTCAAGACCAAAGTTACCAAAGTGGAAACAAAAAAAGATGGATTATATGTCACCTTTGAAGGCCCAGATGCACCACAAAAACCAGAAAAATTCGATCGAATTTTATGTGCAGTTGGTCGTCGTCCGAATGGTGATCAAATAGATGCAGCAAAAGCAGGGGTAAAAGTCGATGAGCGCGGGTTCATCGCAACCGATAAACAAATGCGTACGAACGTATCGCATATTTTTGCAATTGGTGATGTAGTTGGTAACCCCATGCTTGCACACAAGGCAATTCCAGAAGGTCGAGTAGCTGCTGAAGTGATTGCGGGATTAAAACATTTCTTCGATCCAAAATGTATTCCAAGCGTTGCGTACACTGATCCAGAAGTGGCATGGGTTGGCGTGACTGAAAACGAAGCTAAAGCGAAAGGCATTAAATATGGTAAGGGTGTATTTCCATGGGCGGCAAGCGGTCGATCACTTAGTATTGGCCGTAGCGAAGGCATGACAAAAATTATTGTCGATGAAGCTACACACCGCGTGATTGGTGCGGGAATGGTTGGCCCGAATGCAGGCGAATTAGTGTCAGAAGTGGCATTAGCTATTGAAATGGGTTGCGATGTGGAAGATTTATCACTGACTATCCATCCGCATCCAACACTGTCTGAAACAATTGCCATGTCAGCCGAGGTATTTGAAGGCACTATTACCGATTTGTATCTGCCGAAGAAAAAAACCGAGAAGGTTTAGGGTCTGTTTACAATTCACTTGCTTAAGCGAAAAAAGACCACCACGTCATTCCCGCGCAAGCGGGAATCTTTTAAAAGATCTCATTTGCTTGAAAATAATATGAATAATATACGTTGGAAGAAACACTATATTTCATGCTAATCTTCATTGAAGATTAAAACGATAATGGGAGGTTTAATCAAGATGGCAAGTTGGAATGGCTTGGATTTTTTTATCTTCTTAATTTTTGCACTTAATACCATATTGGGAATGTCGCGCGGAGCCACGAAAGAAATTATTTCATTTATGTGTTTAAGCTTGGCATTAATTTTTACGATAAAATTTACTGTTCCTCTCGCGGCTTTTTTTAACCGTTCACCATTAATTGCAGATGTTGTGAATAATAAAATAATACAAAATTTTATGTTTGAAATTGGTGCGGGACCACTCACACAAGTTTTATTAATGGAAATATTTTTTTCGCTTAGTATGTTAGTTTGTTTCGTTGGCATATTTTCTATCTGTGAAGCTGGTTTATCTTATTCTGGTTTTATGGAAGTATTTAGTTTTCCCTATGCAACGATGAGTCGTAAAGTGGGTGCAGCGTTAGGATGTGTCCGCGGATATGTCATTACGCTTTTATTGATTGTCATTGTCTTTTTTCATCTGCTAAGAGGTGGTGTTAGTGAAACTATCAATAATTCTGTTGTCTCTGGATCTTTCTTTATTAATTTATTTAAATCGAATGCCAGAACACTTGATGATTTAATTGCTGCGCAACAACCAGAAAAATATCGCGATGTTTATCGAGGTAAAGATCTTTTCAAAGCTGAAGATGTGATTAAAGCTTTATCGAATGAAACTCAGTAACAAGATTGCAAGCAATCACAGAATACTTCAATCGTGCGCAAGCGTTCACGACATTCACGGAGTGTTGTCATCGTTATCTTTACTGAACGCAAAAATGAAAATTTGTCATTGCGACGCCGAGTATAACGAGGCGGAAGCAATCCATAACGTTTATAAAATTGTCATAAAATTTTGGATTGCTTCGTCGCTGTGCTCTTCGCAATGACGATGAGTTGTCTTTAGATACCCCGTGAACGGTCAATGGCGTACTTAAGAATTATTTTACCATTCACGGACTGGTGTCATGAAGCGCGAACGCTCGCGGATCACTATCAAAATATCAGGCGGTTATTAGCAGATCCTTCGGCTAAAAAAACAGCCTCAGGATGACAAAATAAGCGGAAGGACATGAAATGTGCGTCTCGAAGCACACCGGAGTGAACTACTATTTTTTATTATTACTCATGTTCCCATAAAATTTCTTTTTCATTGCTTTCTTTTGCAAGCACACGAGATATCACAAATAGTAAATCAGATAATCGGTTTAAATAACGTAAAATCTCGGTATTTTGCAACATAACTTGTCGGTGGAGTCTAACAACAGCGCGTTCAGCACGACGACAAACAGTGCGGGCCACATGACAAGCAGCAGAAGCAGAATTTCCGCCAGGTAAGACAAAATCTTTTAAAGGTGGGAGATGACTATTCCATGCATCAAGCCAGTTTTCTAGCAAAGTGATATCATCTGCATGAATAGCTTTTTTTTCAGGGGCGTGTAATTCACCGCCCATGTCAAATAATTTATTTTGAATTTTTTTCAGCGCCGTTTTGACATCAATATTTTGTATGGTATGAGATGTAACCCAGCCTAGCATCGAATTTAACTCATCAACGGTGCCAAGTGTTTCTACTAAAAGATCGTCTTTGCTAATTCGATTGCCACCAAGTGAGGTGTACCCATCATCACCGGTGCGTGTATATATTTTTGTGAGTCGATATGTCATAAGAAGTAAGATAAAATTAAAAAAGTTGCTTATGACTATACTAGAATTTGATAAGGGCGCAATAGGGGTAAGATTCTCTTTATGCTGCGAACGTTATTCCCATCAGATTTAAATGCCTTGTTAATGATCGAGGAAGCAGTGCATATTGCGCCATGGTCACGCGAAACGTTTTTAACTTGTTTTGAAGCAGGTTGTATTGGTTGGGTAGTAGAAATCGACAAAAAAATAGTTGGTTTTGTTTTGATTGCAGTACAATCAGGCGAATGTCATATTTTAAATTTATGCGTGTTACATGCGCATCAGCGACAAGGATGGGGTAAAAAATTAATCCAGCAAGTATTCGCACACACAAAAGAAAAAAACATTGGTATTATTTATCTAGAAGTGCGACGTTCCAATACACGAGCAATTAATTTGTATCGAAAATCAGGGTTTATTCTAGTGGGTGAACGAAAAGGTTATTATCCTGCGCCGGGAGGCTCAGAAGACGCGCTAATTTTTGCACGTAGTTTACATGATTATCTTCCGTAATCTAGCGTCTAGAGTGAAGGTTTGATAAGATTCAGCCTAATATTGTTAATTGAGGCGAATGGCTCGAATTGGCGCGTCAGTTGTCATCCCGGCGAAAGCCGGGATCCATCGATAAAGTGTCGCAAGATATTAATAGAAAATAAATTTACGAATTTTATAATCACGATTATATTTATAAGTCTTTAGAAAAATGGATCCCGGCTTTCGCCGGGATGACAGGTATCACTACGCCGGGATGACAGGTAAAAACATGATAGAAATAACCTCAGTAAGAAATTACCTCAAAGAATTGCAATCCCGTTTGGAAAGCATTTGGGGGTATCTTTGAAATTGATAACAAAATCGAGCGCTTAAAAGCGATTAAGCAAGAACTCGAAGATCCCAATATTTGGAAGCAACCAGAAAAAACGCAGTCTCTTGGCAAGGAACGCGCACAGTTGGAAGAAACAGTGCAAATGATGGAGAAATTACGTCAGCATTTGACTGAGACAGAAGAATTATACGAATTAGCTTTTTCTGAAAATGACACGGATACACTAGAATCAATTGTATTAGATGCTGAAAAACTAACTAAACAAATTGAAACATTAGAATTTCGTCGGATGTTTTCAGGTGAAATGGATGCGAACGCGGCTTATATGGATATTCAATCTGGCTCAGGTGGCACAGAAGCGCAAGATTGGGCCAATATGTTGCTCCGTATGTATTTGCGTTGGGGTGAGCGGCATGGATTTAAAACAGAATTAATTGAAGTATCCCCTGGCGAAGTGGCAGGCATCAAAAGTGCCACGGTAAAATTTGAAGGCGCTTATGCTTATGGTTGGTTGCGTACAGAAACCGGTGTGCATCGATTAGTACGTAAATCACCGTTTGATTCGAATAATAAACGGCACACGTCATTTGCATCGGTATTTATCTCGCCAGAAATCGATGACAATATTGCCATTGAAATTAATCCAGCCGATTTGCGCGTCGATACTTATCGTGCAAGTGGTGCAGGTGGTCAACATGTTAATCGTACTGACTCAGCGATTCGTATTACGCATATTCCAACGAATACCGTGGTGCAATGTCAGTCAGATCGATCTCAACATAAAAATCGTGCGCAAGCAATGAAGCAATTGCGCGCGCGGCTCTATGAATTGGAGATGCAAAAACAACGCGATAAACAAGCTGCATTAGAAGCGAATAAAAAAGATATCACCTGGGGTAGCCAAATTCGTTCTTACGTGCTTGATATGTCGCGCATTAAAGATTTACGTACCGGAGTGGAAGTAGGAAATACTCAAGCAGTATTAGATGGAGATTTAGATAAATTTATCGAAGCTAGTTTACTAAGCGGATTATAACATGACAGATCAAAATGAAATAAATACGAATGATTTAATCGAACAGCGCCGCGAAAAATTATTGCAATGGCGTGCATCAGGAAAAGCTTATCCAACCCATTTTCGTCGTGATGCATTTGCAGCTGATTTATTGCAACAATATGGCGAGAAAACGGAGCCAGAATTCGAAGCGCATCCTGTGCATGTTAAAGTCGCAGGACGTATGATGTTGCGTCGTTTGATGGGAAAGGCAAGTTTTACGCACATTCAAGATATGACTGGCCGCATTCAGTTATATGTTAAACAAGATGACGTGACGCCAGAAATTTATGAAGCATTCAAACAATGGGATTTGGGCGACATTATTGGTGTAGAAGGTCATTTATTTAAAACCAAAACGGGTGAATTATCCGTTAAAGTTAAGAAAATTTATTTATTAACGAAATCGCTTCGACCATTACCAGATAAATTTCATGGTCTCACCGATCAAGAAATGCGTTATCGCCAACGTTATCTTGATTTAATTGCCAATGAAGAAACGCGTCATACATTTCAAATGCGCTCAAAAATCACTGAAACAATTCGTGATTTTTTAAATGAGCGGCGCTTTTTATAAGTAGAAACACCCATGATGCAAGTGCTTGCAGGAGGGGCTGCAGCAAAGCCTTTTGTGACACATCATCACACATTAGATATGCCGCTTTTTTTGCGTATTGCACCAGAATTATATTTAAAGCGTTTGGTGGTGGGCGGTTTTGAACGCGTGTTTGAGATTAATCGAAATTTTCGTAATGAAGGATTGTCAACGCAACATAATCCAGAATTTACCATGTTGGAATTTTATCAAGCTTATGCAGATTATCATGATTTGATGGATTTAACGGAAGACATGTTTCGTGAAATCGCGAGCAAACTCTTGGGATCACTCACGTTTACTTATCAAGAAATCGAATTGGATTTCAGTAAACCGTTTGCACGATTACCAATGAAAAAAGCGATTTTACAATTTAATCCAAACATGAAAGAAGCTGATTTAGTCACACTTGAATCTGCAAAAAAAATCGCAAAACAATTGGAAATTCCTGTGCAAGATGGGTTTGGTTTAGGAAAAATTCTGGTCGAAATTTTTGAAAAAACAGTCGAGCATCAATTAATTCAACCAACATTTATTACAGAATATCCAGCTGAAATTTCGCCGCTTGCGCGTTGCAATGATGATGATGAATTTATCACAGATCGATTTGAGTTATTCATTGCTGGGCGTGAAATTGCCAATGGATTTTCTGAGTTAAATGATCCAGAAGATCAAGCAGAACGATTCCGCAAACAAATGCAAGATAAAGCTGCAGGTAATGAAGAAGCGATGCCTTACGATGCTGATTACATCACTGCACTAGAATATGGATTGCCGCCAACAGCAGGTGAAGGAATTGGGATTGATCGATTAGTGATGTTATTTACCAATTCACCTTCTATCCGAGATGTGATTTTATTTCCGCATATGAGACCGCGCGATAAAGAAGTATGATGAAATTCTACTAAAAGCCGGCGGGCTTTAATGTTGAATAAATCGTACTGACCATTGTCATCCTCCGCAAAGGCGCACTAGTGTCCGGGAAAAAATTGTCATGCCAGCGAA
>CAZKUQ010000061.1:0-11248 GCA_964555965.1 uncultured Coxiellaceae bacterium | reverse complement strand
TATGCTTTAAAACGGGGCTGGCATGACAGGCTTCTTAACCGAGATTCGCGTTGAAAGAATTCGCTGCATTCCAACAGACAGGCTAGCTTGCTAATCGTTTTTCGTTCGCTATATAATTGACCAACTTTTACAATAATAAACACATAGCGAACACAACATGCCATCTCCTAACCTCTCATCTGAAGAATTGCTATTTAACGAAATCGCCGGACCATGCAAAATTCCTGCAAGAAAAACAGTGCAAATTGCTTTATCTGACTATTTAGCAAAATATCCAAAAGATGAGCAATGGCGCTTACTAGTAGATGGCAAACTGTATAGGAACATACCCGGAATCGATTTGACTGCCACACCGAAAATTTGCCCTGATCCTAAAGGATGGAAAGCTTACGAAGAGAGAGAACCTGGTGCAATCAAAGCATATTTTGTTGCGTGGAAATATTGTTTGCGAACGATAGCTAAACAACCTGAGCGAACAGAGTTGACTGCAGATTTTTTGATTCAGTTACGTCGATTAGTGGGCCATAAAGTTAAAAATATACCTTCTAATGACAATGGATTTAGAAGCAATGTCAGTCAAGATGAAGCGAACTGGATGTTTGGAACTTTTATGTTTATGAAAGATAATTGTTATTGCTATACAGTCACTGGTTTTACGGATTTAATAAAATCAATCGCAGATAATAAATTGGGAAACGCAGGTTTTTCGATAGGTTATCAATATGCGTTCAAACCTCATCACATTGTCAGTAATTTGCAAACACTGGGATTTGGATTTATCAGTTATCTATACAATAAAATGCTAGATGGAGCCATTAGCTATCATGCACCACACGATAATATAGACAAGCTAGTTGAAATTTCCTTAAAACAATATAATTCAACGATCACACTTGCAACCACGGACGATCAAAAACTTGAAATCATAGGTAATACTATCCAACAGTTAGAAAGAATCCATCCATTTAGTGATTGCAACGGAAGAGTAATTGTAAATTTATTATTAAATTTCCTTCTAATCAAAGAAGGATTTCCTCCTGCAACATTTTTTGAACCCAATGTGTTTGATGCGTTTGGTCATCTTGTTGATGTCATCAAAAAAGGTATTGCTAACACAATTGAAATTTATAATGGGAATAGAAAATTATTTGGCTTTGAGAATAATGAATCTGTTGTGAAGAATGAAATGTCGAATATGATGAAAGATGCTGAACGGGAATTCGAAATGATTGCTCCTGTTTATGATCCGAAATTGAATTTATTTGGAGTCGGACTAAGCAAGACTGTAATAAATAAAGTTACTTCCTTTTTATACCGTTTTACTGGATAGCAGTGAGCTTGCGCTAGCAGGCTTCTTAACCGAGATTCGCGTGAGTAATGATTTTAATCCTGCGGTTATATTTCATTGTAAGAAATATTTTTCATTTCCTCAGTTTGCTGGGGTTTTTTTACTGGTTTTCGATGGAACAATCCACAACAGGTTGATTGAACAGGTTTATCGTGTACTTCCCGGTCTTTGAGCCTGTAATTTAACTTTCTCAAATCATCTTGAGTTGTTTTATAACCTTTGTCAGTTAAACGCGCATCAAATAAATTTTCCAGCATACGAGACAAGCGTTTGTAATTTTTTTTGTGAGGATGAGGTTGCTCTTCTTGTTTTGATTCAGATGGCGTAATTAATTTTTCATTTTGAGTATTGTCATTAACACTCATTTTCCATTTTAATATGTCCAAATAATTTTCTTTAGTCATTTGACTTAAAGAATTTTCTAACTTTCGCACTTCTAACACAAAAGTAAATAAACGTTTTACATCTTCATCTGCGCAACGTAAAGCAAAATAAATGAGGATTTCATCTAATAATTTAGAGGTATAATATCCAGCGATAGTGCTAAAGCCTGTTGCGGCCGTTGAATTATAAAGCATCGTTAAAAATGTTTTCATAGGCCCTGCCAATCCAACCAAGTCGCTGAATTTGTTAGATTGCGTATTGGCAATACTGAAAATGGTGCTTCCTGCAAAAATGCTAATAAAACCGATAAGCGCTTCCAACGCTTTGCGTGTTTTGGGTAAATAAAGACTGGCAAGCGCTTTATTTTTTGTTGTGAAATCACGACCTGCATTTTGTCCACCGATAAGGCTATAGCCAAAGCTTGGAAGTAATGATAATAAAACAGCTGGCAATGCCGCCATGATTGCTTGAGGAGAAGTTGGGTCAGGAAATAATCCTGTAATTCCTGTGTAAGTGCTTGCTCGAATAGCGGAAGTCGTTACTAAGCCTATACTGCTTAAGGTGTTAGAGAGAACCTTTTGTTTAAATGCCGGGATTGGTTGATCATGAATGTCAGCTTTTTTATTGATAGTTAATTCTGGCAAACGTAACAAACGATGATACATTTTTCGATAATAGTCATCGCTTTCATCGTTGCTTTTGAGATCTTTACTTTTTATCGCATTCATAATGGCTACTTGTTCATCAAATGGTAAATTTAAAAATGAATCAATTTGTTCGCCAAGATAATTTGCTTCAAGTATGCATGCAGGATGTCTGCGGTCAGGACTTAGTTTCATATTGCGCAAGCCCATCCAGCTGATGCTAATATTGGATGTTGAAGTCAATATTGCAAGAGGAGTACCTATAGCATTTTTAGTAATAAGAAAGGTGGGGACGTTGGTTGCAACAGCAGCGCAAAGATCAAAAAGATTTCGACCTTGCGCTTGAAGCCGGCTATGAAAAGTAGAATCATGTGGTCTTAAATAGTTGAGCGCTTCAGATTCTTTACCAAAAAAATGTTCAAACATTTTTGTCGCGCTAAATATACTAAATGCTCCATTCTCACCACAGGCGGCTGATGCAAGGAAATACGATAAAACATCTTGAGCAGGCAACTCAATACCCGTTTCTTCTTTGATAAGCTTAACGATGGTATTTGTTGTATCAAATGCAGGAGCATAATGAAACATAGCTGCAATACTGCCTATGGTGACGGATCCAGCAAGAATCCCTGCTTTTTTTGGAGAAAATTTATTGTTTTCAAATACACAATCAACGATCGCTTCTCCAAAGCTCATGGGTTTTGCATATTCTTTTGATAATGTATCTAAGGTTTCACGAAGTAAAGCCCGATAAGCTTCCGGTGCATTTTTAAAGGTAAATGGTGCTGATTTACCTTCTTCTAATGCTTTTGGGCTAACGTCAGTTTTATTTTCATTCGTTGTTTGTCTAAACATGAGTACTCACGTTTCAAGTGTTTGTTTTTACAATTTATTTAATAAGTTAATAAAAAGTATTTTACTGGTTGAATATTAACAGCATGTTAATGAATTGACATTTACGAAAATATTTTTCGACGAAAATAACTTCCTAAGATAATGAGGTGCGGCCGAGATCCTGGAGATGAATGTTTGGCGCTTTTTTTGAGTTACGTTTTTCTAAATGATGCGGGATGTTCTTGCACCTTTGCTAAGGCTTTTTCTGGATTAGGCCCAAGAATAGTATTGTTACCAAACAAACAATAGGGATTTTCCGCTAAGTTGTTCACTTTTGGATTATTCATTTCTAACGTTGCTTTGATAAAGTCAGAAGTCATTTCTCGCTTTAATTGCTCAGGTGTTTTTTTTGTAATTTCTAAAAGGCCAGCGAGTTCCGCATCCTGAATGTTTTTTATCGTTTGTAAAAACACATCAACGTCACCAAGATTGTTTGATAAATTCATGGCTGCATCGGTTGAGATATTTAATTTTTTTAAAAATTCTACGATGATTGCCCGCGTTGGGATTTCTGTTTTTCTTGCCGAATCAGCTGGATTTTTTTCTGCAATTTCAATCATTGTATTTGCTAAATCAACAGCATTTTCTGAGTTTAATATTAAATTAGCAGAATTTTCAATTAACAAATTTTTATTTTTTAGTTGCGCGAATGCAGCAATTTTATCCGTGCCAATATCATTTTTCATTTCTTTGAAAGTGTTATCTGAAGCATGTCCTTCCACATTGACAGCATCAATTAATAAATTAATAAAATCGAAAAATTCTTTATTCGTTAATTCACGATTTTCATTATTATTGGCTGTTTTCAATTGCGTCAAGAAAGCTTTTAAATTGGAGATTGAAGTGGGAAGAGTATAATCCGAGACATAACTGCCGATATATCGAGTCCATCCAGTGTTTGAAAAATAATTATCAAGTTTAGTTTGAATATAGTTTACAGTTATCTTTTCCATTATTATTCACCTCTTTTTTTATTACTAACGCTCCGAATTTGGAATGTAACAGATAAAATTGCAATGGTATATATGCCGCGGAAACTCTCCCTAAACTTAGCCAAATCAGGTATCATTACCCGAGTTTTTAATGATCAACGGAGAAGTACATGTCAGAGAACATGGGGAGTGCTGATCAAGCTTGTACCAAACGTCTTTACGAAATTCATCGCAAAGATTTGCCACTTTCGTGCCCGCCGCGCGATTTGCGCGTATGGGATGCACATCCGCGTGTTTATTTGCCAATTGAAGAACTTGGCGAAGTGATGTGCCCTTATTGCGGTGCAAAATACGTGTTAATTCCAGGTGAAAATGCTAAATAACTTCTTTTTTCGAAACCAAGTATTTTGTTTTAGTTCGAGGCGTATTGGTTTCGAGCAGCGCAGTTTACTAATAAGTAAATGAGCAGCGGAGAAATCAATGCAACGAAGAAATAAAACGAAAGACGCAGGTTTACTCATTATTGGGCCTGCTTGGGTAGGCGACATGGTCATGGCGCAAAGCTTGTTTAAGTTGCTAAAACAACGTGATGCGAATGTTTCTATCGATGTATTAGCGCCAGCGTGGACTTTTTCGCTGCTTAGTTGCATGCCTGAAGTTTCCTCGGCAATCGCATTGCCGTTAACACATGGCGAGCTTAATTTGCGCGCCCGTTATCAACTTGCCAAGCAATTGCAAACACATCAGTATGATCAAGCTATTGTGTTACAAAATTCATTTAAATCAGCATTAATTCCGTGGCTTGCGCGCATACCGAGACGAACTGGCTGGCGAGGAGAATTCCGTTATGGATTGCTAAATGATCTTCGCTATCTGGATGAAAATCGTTATGGATTAATGATAGAACAATTTATGGCGCTGGGATTACCTCGTGACGCTGCCTTGCCTGCGGTTTATCCTTATCCTGAGTTTACCGTGACGCCAGAAAAACAAGCAGAAACACTCGCTAAATATCAGCCTATTTATCGTGGCCGGCCGATTCTTGCTATTTCAGCTGGTGCAGAATTTGGGCCTTCCAAACGTTGGCCAGCAGACTATTTTGCTACAGTCGCCAATAAAAAAATGGCTGAAGGTTGGGATATTTGGCTGTTTGGTTCAGCGAAAGATAAATCAGTGACCGATACAATTATGTCGCTTACACAATATCAATGTGAAAATATAGCAGGACGCACGGAATTATCAGAAACAATCGCCTTATTATCACTTGTATCCGGTATGGTTACGAACGATTCGGGATTAATGCATGTCGCAGCGGCATTAAAAAAACCATTGATTGCTATTTATGGATCAACAAGTCCAGCATTTACACCACCATTGTCAGCAACTGCCACCATTTTAAAATTATCACTTGCTTGTCAGCCATGTTTTAAACGCACATGCCCGCTAAAACATCATCGCTGCATGCGTGATCTCACACCTGATCTCGTGTTAAATGCAATTAAGCAGTGGAGTGTGACGTGATGCGTGTCTTACTCATTAAAACTTCATCAATGGGTGACATCATCCACACATTACCAGCGCTAACTGATGCACAACAAGCTATTCACAATATTCAATTTGATTGGGTGGTGGAAGACTCATTTGCTGAAATTCCAGCTTGGCATCCAGCGGTAAATAAAGTGATTCCAGTTGCCTTGCGACGTTGGCGAAAAGGATTATTTTCTTCGCAAACTCGTGCAGAATGGCGATTGTTGCGTGAGCAATTAAACGAATCTTCTTATGATTTAATTCTCGATGCACAAGGATTAGTTAAAAGCGCTTTTCTCGGATTGTTGACTCGTGGCGTTCGCGCAGGACTTGATTTTAAATCAGCGCGTGAGTCGTTTGCTTCTTTCATGTATCAACGTAAATATACCGTTGATTTTTATCAGCATGCGATTGTGCGCATGCGCAGTTTATTTAGTCTTGCACTGAATTATTCACCGAGTTCGATGAGCCCAGATTTTGGTATCAATCGACAACAATTTAATTTAGAAAAATCACAAACACCTTATTTAGTTTTTTTACATGGGACGACTTGGGGCTCAAAACAATGGCCTGAACTATATTGGATCGAGCTCGCAAAATTAGTATCTAGTGCAGGATTTCGTATCAAAATAAGTGGTGCAAGTGAAGAAGAAATAGCACGTGCAAGACGTATGGCGGCACAACATTTCGCAATCGATTTTTTACCGCGATTAAGCATTTCTAACATGGCTTCATTGCTTGCTAATGCAAAAGCAGTGGTGGCTGTTGATACGGGTTTTGGCCATTTAGCAGCAGCATTATCGGTGCCAACAGTCTCAATTTATGGTCCGACCAACCCAGAATTTACTGGTGCGATAGGTAAAAATTCTCTGCATTTATCAGCGAATTTTCCTTGTGCGCCATGCTTAAATCGCACCTGTACTTATCGCAAGCCAGCAAGTGTCACACCTGCTTGTTACACAGATATTCCGCCCGAAAAAGTATTTGCAGCGCTGCAAAATTTGCTTTCTTCTCGTTTTAATCATTCTTAAAACAAGTATTAATTGTACCGCCATTACCACAATTTTTATCGTCTGATTTTACTGGCGGTATCGTGC
The DNA here is from genome assembly GCA_964555965.1 of uncultured Coxiellaceae bacterium. Classification (GTDB taxonomy): domain Bacteria; phylum Pseudomonadota; class Gammaproteobacteria; order DSM-16500; family DSM-16500; genus Aquicella. The sequence goes on along the minus strand of CAZKUQ010000061.1, from coordinate 4,422 downwards.
CAGGATCATCTTTGAATGCACCAATGTTGTAGACAGTCATGTGTCTACGGTCGATTTGCAGATCAGCATTTGAAGGATAAGAAGTAATTTGGATACGACTATTTTGTCGTACTCCTTCGTTAGTGAGATCACTTGAAATCGGAAAATAATTTCCATAACCAACGTAATTTAATTTACGTGTATCGTTTCCTGGTTCTTTAAAATTATTGATGCCAGCATTCCAAAGATAAGCAGATACTTTTTTTGCTCGCTCTAGAGAAAGTTGACGTTCACGTTTAGGTCTGCCGAAACCACTTGTATTACCTGATATGAGAATATTGTTGTCGGGATAGCGTGCAAGTACGGTCGCGGCACTATCAAGAATACTATTCGCTTGCGGTTTGAACTCAGCCGTATTGGGTTCGAATAAGTTATCTGTTGGGATATAAATGCCAACGTAGCGGCCGAGCGTATAGACTTGTCCGCCTGATTGCACGACGCCGCCGGCATCATAACGCAGTGTTGTCACATAATATCCAAGCATGGCACCACCTAGACCTGCAACTGCCATCAGTGGCTTAGGTCCATTCCATGCAGCAACAAACCCTGCGCCAGCTGCGCCGCCTATGACAGCGCCTACAGGCGAACCAGTGGTGTGGTTGTCCGTAACGAAAGGATTGTATGAGCAACTGATCAGCAATAGTGATAAACAAACCAGTGTAGTAAAGCTCAGTGTCCGTTTCATGTGTCATTCCTAACAATATTTCCAAACAGTATAGCCTGAACTCACGAACAAGAAAAATAATCAGCAAGATATCAAAAGATAATAGAAATAATTTTTTTATTTGCGTAGTATTTTATTTTCAGAAATGATTTCCTCTGATGAGGAGGCGAATGGGACAATACATAGATCAATACATGGATCAGTTTATTGAGTCACGTCACTATACTGCATGGCAACTTATCAAATCTTATTGGCAATCTGATCAACGTTTTCCTGCTTACGTTTTTTTTACCGTCGTGATGGTGATGACTGTCTCCTTGGTTGGCTTAGATGTCGTGTTCAACTACTGGTACAACTATTTTTACAATGCTCTGCAAGCATATGACAAACATGGTGCTATTCGTTTGTTATTAATATTTTTTACCATTGCCGCATTTTACATTGTGCTCGCGGTCTACCGGTATTATATTTCCCAATTATTTGGATTGCGTTGGCGACAATGGCTCACGAATCAATTTATCGGAAGATGGCTGCGGAAACGCGGCTATTATCTCATCGAAAATTTTGACGAGAAAACGGATAACCCTGATCAGCGTATTCAAGAAGATGTCGCGGCATTGATCAATTATTCCATTGATTTATCCATGGGTTTAATTGGTGCGATTACGACTTTTTTAGCGTTTATTTACGTTCTTTGGCAATTATCAGGTGATTTAGTCGTTAATTTAGGTAGCGTTGGTATTTTTCATATCCCAGGATATTTAGTTTGGGTAGGTGTGTTGTACGCATTCATTGGTACCGTTTTTACTTTCAAAATTGGCCGACCGCTTGTGCCGCTTAACTTTGAACAACAACGACGCGAAGCTACTTTCCGTTTTGCAGCAGTCGATCTTCGTTCACATGCGGAAGATGTTGCTTTGTATAAAGGTGAAGAACAACAAAAGAGTCTGTTAAATCGATTATTTAGCCGAGTATTGGAGAATTATTATCTCATTGTCATGCGGCAAAAATTGTTGCTTTGGTTCACAGCAGGATACAATCAAACGTCAGTAGTGCTTCCATTGATTGTTGCACTGCCAAATTATTTTGATAAGGTATTTTTGTTAGGCGGCTTAATTCAAAGTTTGTCTGCATTTAATCGAGTGCAAGATTCATTGTCATTCATTGTGAATTCATATACTCGCATTGCTGAATTTCAAGCAGTGGCTCAACGTTTAACAACTTTTGTCAATCATTTAGCTGATGCAGAAGAGAAAGCTGAAAGCGAAAATCAAGTCGTTTTTACCAAGCATCCAGAAAATACCATTATTGTAAAAGATTTGCGGATTAATACGCCGCGTGGTGAGTTGTTGTTAGCAGATATTAATGAACAACTCATTCATGGCGATCATTATCTCATTAAAGGAATTTCTGGCATTGGCAAGAGTACTTTTTTGCGTACGATGGCAGGTATCTGGCCTTATGCGGCTGGTGAAGTGGTTTTTCCTGACAGTCAAAGTATTATGTATTTATCACAACGGCCTTACATGCCAATTGGTGAATTGTCTGAAGCAGTGTTATTTCCCGATAAATATTCAACTGATAAAAAAGAATTATTAGAACAAGTATTGGTCGATTGTCATTTAGAAGCATTTATCCCGCGATTGCGTGAAACAGGTACTTGGTCAGAAAAATTGTCACCTGGAGAACAGCAACGTATCGCTTTTGCGCGTATTTTATTGCATCAGCCTGATTGGGTCTTTCTCGATGAAAGTACATCAATGCTGGATTTAGCTAACGAAGAACATCTTTATAAAATGCTAAAATTAAAATTGCCAAATTGTTCTATCGTGAGTGTTGGACACCGTCCGAGTTTAGATGTCCATCACGATAAAATAATTAATATGGAAAATTATAGTTATCAAAAACAAATGATGATTTAAATATTTTCCGCGACGTTTCATCGAATTAATTTCATGATTAATAAGAATTTTTTGTAGATGAGCGGGAATAGACCGAATATTTGTTCATCAATTTAAGTTGTGTGCTATCATACGCATATTTTTCAATAAAAAGAGGATGGATCATGTTATACGGTTTTCTTAATTTGCCTTGGTGGGGTGACCTCCTTGCGTTAATGATTTTAACTCAGCTAACGATATTTAGCGTGACGTTATTTTTGCATCGTTGCCAAGCGCATCGGGCATTAGAATTGCATCCTGTCATTAGTCATTTTTTTCGTTTTTGGCTGTGGCTCACCACAGGAATTATTACCAAAGAATGGGCAGCAATTCATCGTAAACATCATGCAAAAGTAGAAACAGATGATGATCCACATAGCCCAATTGCAAAAGGCATTAAAAAAGTTTTTTTTGAAGGTGCAGAACTTTACCGTTTAGAAGCAAAAAATAACGAAACACTGTCTCGTTATGGTGAAGGTACACCAAACGATTGGTTAGAGCGAAATCTTTATTCGCGATATAGCATAGCTGGTGTGGTATTAATGCTTTTAATTGATTTATTTTTATTTGGCATGGTTGGCATTACAATTTGGGCATTGCAAATGGCGTGGATTCCACTTTTTGCAGCAGGTGTGGTGAATGGCATTGGACATTATTTTGGGTATCGTAATTTCGAATCGAAAGATGCTTCACGTAACATTATCCCAATCGGCGTTTTTATTGGTGGTGAAGAATTACATAATAATCATCATGCATATGCCACATCAGCAAAATTTTCTGCAAAATGGTGGGAAATCGATATGGGTTGGGTCATGATTCGATTTTTGCAAGCGCTAAAATTAGCAAAACCAAAACGTATCATGCCAACACCAAAAATGTTGCCAACAAAAACTAATATTGATACCGATACGATTAAGGCATTAATCACTTATCGATTTCAAGTGATGGCACGTTATACACGCGAAGTTGTGCTGCCAATTTGGCAAGAAGAAAAAAAGCGTGCGGGTAAGGCGAGTAAAGATTTATTAGCTCGTGCAAAAGTTGCTTTGATTCGTGACGAATCATTGATAAAGGCTACGCAGCAAACACGCTTAGCAAAAGTGTTAGAAAATTTCCAATCATTGCGCACCGTTTATCAATTCCGAATGAATTTACAAAATATTTGGAGTCGTAGTACAGCGTCTCAAAAAGAATTATTAGAAGCCGTGCAAGAATGGTGTCAACAAGCTGAAGCAACTCGCATTGATTCGTTATTGCATTTTGCACGTCGCTTGAAAATGTATGTCCCGCAAGAAGTGAAAGTTTAGGTCTGATCTTTTGTCATCCTGTAACCCGGACATAAAAAACATGTCCGGGTTACAGGACAATACTCTTAATTATTTCGCAAACCAACAAACGGCTCATGATACATCGATTGCGTAACGTCGCTCCGCAAACATGGCGTCTCTGTGTCATGAATCGAAGAGTAGATGCTAACAACGCGAATCTCAGTTAAGAAACCTTGCCAGCGCAAGCTCACTAGTGTCTGGAATAATTTAGCCTGTCATGCCAGCGCAAGCTCACTAGTGTCTGGAATAATTTAGCTTGTCATGCCAGCGAAAGCTCACTAGTGTCCGGAATAATTTAGCTTGTCATGCCAGCGAAGCTCACTAGTGTCCGGAATAATTTAGCTTGTCATGCCAGCGAAAGCTGGCATCCAAGATTTTATCGCACAAATCTATAACATCATCTAATCAATTATTCAAAAAATTGAATGTTTATTTAAAATATCAAAATATA
>CAZKUQ010000060.1:0-11559 GCA_964555965.1 uncultured Coxiellaceae bacterium | reverse complement strand
TTGACGACAATTTCGTCAATTAAAGCGCGATGTTGGCGAGGATAATAATGGGCTAAACCCGTGCCAGAAACGCCGATTGTCATCCCATACTTGTTTAAGGCACCACGATGCGCCGCTCCATCAATGCCAAGCGCTAAACCACTTGTTATGACCAATCCTGCTTCTGCGAGGCAGCTTGCAAATTGTTCTGCATTTTTTAACCCACCAGTAGTTGCTTGCCGCGAACCGACAATTGCTATTTGCGTGTCACATAAAATGGATTTATTCCCGCGCACAAAAAGGATGAATGGCGGATCAGCGGTTTGTTTTAATAACGTAGGATAATCGTCATCATCCAAACATAAAATATGATGATTTGATTCTTTCGCCCATTGCAAATCTTTTTCCACTTGTCGCCAATTGGGATGTTGTAATGCATTAATGTCTTGCTCAGCTAATCCTGCTGATAATAATTCATCAGGTGTTGCTTGAAATAATTTTTCAATAGTTAAAAATTTTTCTATCCATCGTTTTATTTTTAGTGAATTGATATTTTGTAAATAAAGTGTGGCGAGCCAATAGGCTTGTTGTGAATACATAAATACTCCTTAGGGGTAATAAAGCAATAACTCAGTTGTAGGTAATCATCAATTACGTAAGCGTTCATGGCCTAATGACGAACGTCTGCACGGCCAACTAAACGACTGCCGTCATCCTGAGCCGTGAAACGGGCAAAGGATCTCCATGAAAATAACGAGATCCTTCGCAGCTCAGGATGACAATAGCGTGCTTAAACGTTTGGCGTTCATTGAAGATAACCTCGTGAACGAATACAAAATTACTGCGAACGACGCAGTGTGTGCAGAGAAGTTGATTGTTCTAATGCAGACTGATTGTGTTCATCTTTAATGAACGAAAACAATCGACTTGTTAGTGCTATTAATGAAGGTGATGATAATTGCGTTAATTGTTGTAAATTCCGCCACTCTTTTTCAAATAACATCTTTTGTTTGAGACATGATGTTGCCGTTTCGATATCGTTATTTAACAAATGTGCATTCACTAAATGCTGATGCAAGGCAATGATTTGTTCATGATCTTCTATTGTTTTCCTATATATCATTTCAAGAGCTAAAATAGCCATAAAATAGTTATCGATCGCATCCGAATATGATTCAGTTATGAAATAAGCCTGCCCTAAATTTTCTCTAACCTTTGCCATTAACCGACAATCTTGAACACTTGGCGGGTCATTTGGTGTTTTTTCTAACTCGATAATTACATTTTTAAATAATAAAATAGCTTTAGAAATATCATCTTGTGCAACCGCATTTTTTCCTTGTTGATAAATTTTTTTTGCTCGAATACGAATTTCATTTACATCTTTTTCCTGATTAGAAATCATATTTTTTCCTTTAGTTTATCCATCAACATCGCACTAATATTTAAATTAGCACCCTCATCAATCTCACGAATGCAAGTTGGACTCGTCACATTAATTTCTGTGAGATAATCTCCAATCACATCTAAACCAACAAAATATAAGCCCATTGATTTTAATGTTGGACCCACTTCAGCACAAATCCAACGATCACGTTCAGATAATGCTTGTACAACTCCTTTTGCACCTACCGCTAAATTACCACGCCAATCATGTTCACTTGGCACACGTGCAAGCACATAAGAAACAGGTTCGCCATCAATCATGAGAATACGTTTATCGCCTTTTACAACGTCAGGAATAAATTGTTGCGCCATCATGTACAATGATTCTTGCTGTGTTAATAAATCAAAAATAGCATTTGTATTCGCATCATTTTGTTTAACACGAAAAACATTTGTGCCGCCCATACTATTTAAAGGCTTGCAAACAATTTCTTGATATTCTTGCATAAACGCATGTAATTTTTCCTTTGATTGCGTCACTATCGTTTTCGGCATACATTGCGGAAATCGTGTTGCAAATAATTTTTCATTCGCATCACGTAACGATTGCGGACGATTCGCAACCAACACACCAAGACGTTCAGCGTGTTCAAGCACATAAGTAGTATAAATATATTCTTCATTAAACGGAGGATCTTTGCGCATCAATAATATAGTTAAATCTGCAAGCGGCATTTCGGCGCGATTAAGAAACTCAACCCATTTTGTAGAATCTTGAAATACTTTTAATTGTGTTGCACGACCAAATGGAATGCCATCGCGTATGAATAAATCTTTTTGTTCGAAATAATAAATTTCCCATTCGCGCTTTTCAGCTTCCCATAACATTGCCAAGGTACTATCTTTTTGATAATGAATAGATTGAATCGGATCCATTACCACACCCAAACGTATTGTCATATTTTGTCGACCTATTTGGTTTGATCACGCATTTCACGCGCGGCTGCAAGCATGCTTAAACGCGCCACCACACCGTAAATATATAATCGATTTGGCGATGCATCTTCATCCAAATCATCTGTTGGCTCATTACAACAATTTGGAAATGTCAATGGTTCAAAATGCATGCCAGGTGCATTTAAATTTTCATCCACAGAACGTTCTTTATGAATACGATAAAAACCACCCACCACACATTCTCCCCACAAATACACCACTGGTTCAGCAACAAATTGTTCTGGTCCCACGGTTTCAAATGTGTAAACACCTTCTTGAATAATCACACGATCAACTGCTTGACCACCTTTTGACATGGACATACGCGTACGTTGTTTACGATTCATATTCTTCAATTCATCGAGATTACGCACAGTCATCACTGCCATCCCATAAGTTCCAGCATCAGCCTTTACCACTAAAAAAGGTTGGCAAGGAATATGATATTCAGCATATTTTTTCTCAATTTCAGCAAATAAAAATTCGGCATTCGCAACCAAACATTCCATACCGCTTTGCTGCATGAAATTAATTTTTCCGCAATGACGAAACAATGGTGCAATTAGCCATGGATCAATTTGCATGGCTTGCGCAAATTCATTCGTCACTTCAGCATAATATTGAAAATGTTCTGATTTAAGTCGTTGATGCCAGCCTAATTCTGCTGGCGGAATCAATGGCTGTTCGAGATCTTGTAAAATTGCAGGAATGCCATCGGATAAGTCATTATTTAACAAAATCATTTCCGGTGTAAATCCAGGGACAGTGAGCATATCATTCGTTCTAATTAATTGTTCAACAGTGACGACTTCGCCTGACATTAGCTTAATATCGTATGGCAATGAAATTTCATTCGATAAAAATCCAAATCGAACTTCAAATCCAGCTTTTTCTAAAATCGTTTGCAATGTTTTGATATTCGCCCAATAAAAAAGATTGCGCGTATGGCTTTCAGGAATAATTAATATTTTTTTCGTGTGTGGAACAATTTTTTGAATAATTTTTTGCGCTGCAGAAACGGTAATGGACATAAAGTTTGGATTTAAATTATTAAATCCAGCAGGAAATAAATTCATGTCAATCGGTGCAAGCTTAAATCCTGCATTGCGTAAATCGACTGAGCCATAAACTGGTGGGATAGTTTTTTCCCATTGTGATGCAAACCATTGTTGAATTATTTCTCGACGTGATAATAAATGTTTTTCTAAATGGTGCAATGGTTGCACAAAGGTCGTGTTTAATTGTGGTATTGTGTGGTTATTCGCTAACATCAGCATCCATCCTCTTTGTTATCACGCATATGCTACTCTCTAACACTCCATTTTTTTATCGCAACTGGCAGCAAAAAATAAATTTAGTCGTGTAATAAATTCATTTGCACTTAACTCACCAATAATTCGGCGTGAATCTACCTCTTTGCCAGATGTATTAAAAAATAATATGGTCGGTGGTGCAATCACTGAATACTGTTGCATCATCGCTTGACTTTCAGAAGTATTAGCCGACAAATCAGCGCGTATTAATATAAAATTTTTTAAAAGTTGTTGCACAGTTGTTTTAGCAAAAACTTTCTTTTCCATCACGATACACGACTCACACCAATCAGCATAAAAATCAACTAATACAGGAATATTTTGATTTTTTGCTTCTACTAATTGTTGTTGTAATTCCTGTGTATTTCGAACAACAATAAATTTTTGCTGCTGCTGTTGTTGTTTGGATGCCTGAGGCACACCCACCCAATTATCTATCCAAGTTGGTACGCCCAAACCAATTAAGAAAAACATTAAGCCAGCAAAAACAAAAGCGATACTGACACAATGATTTAGCACACGAAATCCAATATGTTTCGGCAGATAAAACCAAATAAAAACAGCTGTGGCAATAAGAAATGCTCCCCATAACATCATCAAGATCATGGCAGGAAAAATACGTGATAATAGCCAGATAGCCATTGCAAACATGATCAGGCCAAACACTTTTACAATCACTTTCATCCAGGTGCCGCTTTTAGGTAACCAATGGCCTGCTGACATACCAACGATTAGTAGTGGAATACCCATCCCTAGCCCCATTACAAATAATGCACTCGCGCCTAGCCATACATTTCCCGTTTGACCAACGTAAATGAGTACGCCAACTAAAGGTGCTGTCACGCAAGGTGAAACAACTAAGGTGGATAATACACCCATACAAAACACGCCAATATAAGTTCCACTTTCATGCCGATTACTCCATGACATTACTTTATTTTGCAAATGACGTGAGAATGGTAAGTCGTAAAATTCAAATAATGACAGTGCCAGCAAGATAAACATGAGACTGACAAAACCAATAAATATTGGTTGTTGCAGCCACACTTGAATTGAACTTCCTAATAAGGCTGCAATCATGCCGCCGATTGCATAAGTGATTGCCATCCCAAGCACATAAGATAATGAGAGAAAAAAAGCTTTTTTCGTCGTGACCTGTTTTTTTTGTCCTACAATCACGCCCGTTAAAATAGGTAACATTGGCAAAATACACGGCGTGAATGCTAGCAATATTCCTAGGCTTGCAAATATTAATAACATCACACTCAAATGTTGAGTCGCAAGGATCTGTTGAATTTTATTTTGATCCGTGAGAAGAGATAATAATGCTAATGGTTTTGTTTCTGCCGTATTATGTTTTAATGAAGTAGCAGTGCTTTCAATAAAATTTAATTTAAAATTTTTCTGCATTGGCGGATAGCAAAATCCATCTTGTGCACATCCTTGATATGAGATGGTCAATGTTGCGTTTGACACAACTGATTTTAATAAAATAGGAATAACAACCGTGCCGGAATAAACTTTTTCTTTTATGTTTTCAAAATTTAATTTTGTAGCCGCAGGCGGCAATGACACTTCAAACGACACAACAGGATCAAATTTAAACTGTAATTTGTCGACATATAAATAATACCCTGGTGCAATACGCCATTCGACTTGTACCGCATTATTTTCTGGCGTTGATACAATTAATTGAAAAGCTTGATCACTTGGTAATGGTTTCAATGCAAATGAATGATGAAAAACAATTGCAATGAATAATGTTATTAGCCAAAATAATTTTGATAAATTCATCCGCATAATGTCACCCAGCTTTGTGATATTCCTCACTTAATTCATGCACCGCATCCACCAAAATTGTCACGTGTTCAGGCGGTACATCCGGTGTAATACCATGTCCTAAATTAAAAATGTGTCCTGATCCTTTACCATATGATGCTAATACACGTGCAACTTCTGCACGTATTTTTTCTGGCGATGCTAATAAACAAGTTGGGTTTAAATTACCTTGCAAAGCAACTTTACTCCCGACGCGCGTACGTGCTTCTTGCAAAGTGATTTCCCAATCCACGCCCACAGCCTGACAGCCAGATTCAGCAATTTGTTCTAACCACTGATTACCATTTTTTGTAAATAAAATCACTGGCACATCATAATTATTATAGTTGCCATTCGTTGTCATACGTTTAAGTTCAGTGATAATTTGTCTTAAATAATAAAGCGAAAATTCCTGATAATTTTCAGTAGCTAACATACCGCCCCAGGTATCAAAAATCATGACTGTTTGCGCACCAGCTTTGATTTGCTCAAATAAATGGTTCACTACTGATTGAGCTAATAAATCAAGCAAGTTATGCAAAATAAAGGGTTCATCACGCAGCATTGTTTGAATCAAAGGAAACCCTGTTTTAGATTGACCTTCTATCATATACGCAGCGATAGTCCATGGACTGCCGCAAAAACCAATTAATGGGATGCGGCCATGAAGCTCCTGCCGCACTAGCCGAATAGCCTCATAAACATATTGCAACTGCTCCGGATCCGGAATAGAAAGTCGCGCGATGTCATCTGTGCTTCGAATGGGGTGAGAAAAAATGGGGCCTTGCCCTTCCACAAATTGCAATCCCAATCCCATTGCATCTGGGATAGTTAAAATATCTGAAAAGATAATGGCGGCATCAAGCGCATAGCGATTAACGGGCTGTAATGTCACTTCACAAGCTAATTCCGGTGTCTTGCACAACCGCGTAAAACTGCCAGCTTTTTCACGTGTGGCACGATATTCGGGCAAATAACGTCCGGCTTGGCGCATGATCCAAACAGGTGTCGCATCAACGGATTCTCGTCTAAGTGCACGAAGAAAACGATCATTTTTTGGTTGGGGCATGTGAACCTCGTAAGTCTCGTCATTCCCACGAAAGTGGGAATCTGTGAAATATTGACAGAGAGATCCCCGCTTTCGCGAGGATGACGCAGAGTTTGCGAATCTTATCATGAAGAATCGTTAGAACATATAGTGAGCCATGATTAACGAGTAGAAGAAGTTAATTTATCTAATTGTTCATTGACAATTTTTTGAAATAATAATGGCTTATTTATCAGGGTGAAAACATCAAATGCTCCAAACGCATTAATCGTCACTGCCCCATAGTTTAGCATTTGGCCGAGCAATGATTGATCAACCATCACTTGCGAAATAGTCGCTAAACGCAGCTCTGTTGCATGCCGATAAAAAAATCCTTCGCGCATCATCACGCGTTTATTGGTCACTGCAAACTCAGAGGTAACATATTCAATACCAACATAAATCCAGAAAAAAGCCGCCAATAGACCAGGCATCCAGGCTAATTTATCTAAAATAAAATTGGCTTGCATATAAGCTGCTGCATAAATAGAAAATATTGTCCAAACCATTGGAAAGAAGAATATAATGATGTGCTTTTTAGTAAAAAATAAGATTCGTTCATCTGGTAATAGGTTACGCTCAATGTAACTCATGAATGAATCCCTTTAAGTAAAACAGTATAATAAACAGAAATATTGATGAACGTAAATGCCATGATGATTGATTTCAAACAAATTCAACTAACAGAGCGAACAATGTTAAGTATGATCGTTTTGCTTAGTGTGAGTACATTAATAATGTTTTTTTATGCCTCATGGCAGTGGCGCAATGATTGGATTATTGCACATCAAGAAATTGTTAATACGTCGTTGTCCACAATAGATGATACGCAAGAAATGATTGCGAGCATTCCTAAAGCGCATTTATTTGGCCAATCATTTACAAATGGTGAAGTGCCCATTAGCAGCTTGCAATTACGTGTAACAGGTATAGTTAAAATTGATCCAGAGCAGGAAGATAATAAATCAAAAGCATATATTTCTATTCAAGGTCAACCGAGTAAAATTTATGAAAAAGGTGATGACTTGCCTTACGGTGTAAAAGTCTATGACATTACATCTGATGCTGTCATTCTAGAAAATAATGGTCATTTAGAAAAATTACCATTGCCCAGAGAAAAATTAGAATTTAAACCATTTCAACCAAAGGAGAGCCAATAAATGCTGCGCATCTTCTTAAAAATATCATTATTCAGCTTGCTCGTTTGCTCATTACTAGCTTGTTCTACGACAATGCGCTCGTCGCCTGCAACGATGTCTGAATTAAAGCAAGGACAACGTTTATTCGAAACAGGCTATTATAAACGCGCAATGCGTGATTTATTACCGCTTGCATCTGATGGTAATCCTGAAGCGCAATATGCAGTCGGCTATATGTATTACTATGGCTATGGTGTTACACAAGATACGGATGTTGGTTATTTCTGGATTAATCGTTCAGCCTCACAAGATTATGCCCCTGCAAAACAAGCTTTAGCAGTGATTGCAGCAGATGCAAAAAATATAAAGCCGTTTCACGCGAATGATAAATTAAGATAATTTTTAATCTAACAAAAGATCCCCACTTTCGTGGGGATGACATTCTTTCAGTACCAAGTACGTCATTCCCGCGAAAGCGGGAATCTATTCGATGGGTCCGCTTTCGTAAAATGACTTAAGATATCTTCAACACAATATCTGCGTTCACTAAACCAGGAGTTGCATCAGCAATCGCAGTGAATTGAGAAATAATAATATGCTGCTCACGTACTGTTGTCGCAAGAAAAACAATTAATTTATCAAATTCCACTTTCTGAAAATGAACGGCGACTGAATCATTACTTTCTTGTTTAATCTCACTTAAGTTTTGCGCAAGACCAACACTTTCTATTTGTTTTTGCAAAACACTCATCAATGCAACAGGTGAAATAATGTGAGAAGATTGCTTTGTTTCACTGTCAATTTTCTTAATTTTTGCTTCAGCAGCCTGCATCCAAACTAGCGTATCGCCATCTGTTTTAATGCGCTTTCGCATCACGTCTAAATGATTGAGAAGTGGTGACCACATGAATTGATAAACAATAAAAACGCTAAGAAATATGCTACCAACCATCACTGCTTGTTTTTCACGCGCAGCTAACGTTGACCACCATTCTTTTATTTTCAACCATTGTTCTTTCATCGATACCTACTCTATCTGCAAAATTGCATTAATACGTGTGCCAGAAAAATTCGCATTTTCCTGCTTAGCATTTAATCCTTGCTGCGCTAAAAGATCAGTAAATTTTGAAAAATCATCTGACGATGCTGCTGATACATCGAGTGTTAATAAATTATTTTGAAAATCAGCACGTTTAATTTTAATGTTAGTAGAAGAAGAAAAACTCTTACTCACTTTGCCTAATAAGATTAATAAACGATTTTCACCTGCTTGCGCTTCCAATGTTTGTAATTTATCACTAACACGCATTTTTGGCGCAACCATACTAGTCGCTTTCGGAAAGATATGCTGATAAGTTTCCATCATTTGATCATTAATCTGATTCAGACGATGACTTAAAATAAAATAAGAAACAAGGGGATTAAAAATGAAAAGCGCTAACAACGTGCCGCCAAGATACGCAGAAATTTTCCAGAGTTTATCTCGCTTTGGAAATTTGCGCTTGCGCACCACATATGGGCCTTGCAATAAATTAATTGGCGGTAAATTTTCTAATGATTGTGCCATTAATTTTAATAAATCTTCATCAGAAATAAATTCTTCTTCTACTTTTGCTGTAACACGCAAATTACCTGCGATAGCTTGCTTAGTTGTATTATAAAGATGAATGAATTGCGGAACTTCACCCTTTTCTGTGATTGCTAAATTTAAAAATTCTGCGAAATTAGCCGCATCACAAGTAAAACCACTTTCATTTCCAGTGCGCGTTGTGACAGTATTAGCAACCGCTGCTGTCCAACCTTGATGACATGGTAAAGCAAATATTTCTGGTATCATGGCATCTGGTAAAATATGCCATTCTTTTAATAAATCCATCCATTGCTGCATATTGTGATGTGACACAATAGCAACATCTATCACACCGTTTTCATTTTGTGGTGTCATGGCAAAATGTAATTGCTTAACATCATCTACCAATTGTTCTTCTAATGCGAATGGCACGGCTTTCAACAATTTTGCGCGATTCATTTTCGGAAGCGTTGCTTTTGCTAGCATCACTTGTTCGGAAGGAATAATTACCTCCACATCACGTTCTTTTGCAATTGATTCTAATGCTTGCGTATCACCACCAATCATTACTTCCATCATCTTATCATCTGCGTTGACTACTACCCAATCAGGATGGGTCATATCATTTGCATTCATTTTGATGATCAGTTTTTCTTGCATTACCAAGTACCTTTGCTCTGAGACAGTATTGACACTGTTGCTTGATTACCATTGGTTTTTCGTTCTAAAAGAGTATAAATCAGAAGCCGTTGGTTCTCTATGGTCACTTCTGTTTGCACCAGAAAATAATTACTTATTGCTGTTAGCTTATTAGAAGGTAAATGATTATTCTTAACAATATCAAGGTTATAAAAAGCTTCTGTCGACGTAATTAACGCTGTTTTTTGTAATTGTTGAATCGCTTTTGCTGTGTCCAACGTCATATCTGGACTTAATGTCATCAATACTTCTGCTGAAGCCGTTTGCAAATTGATTAACGTTGGCGGAGGTAATGCTGCCACAAAAGGTTCTAATGCTTGATAAAGTGCAGGTGTCATGCCTTTCACTAATCGCAATTCGGTGATACTTTGCATGGCACGATGAGCTGTTCGATATGGTTTTGATAATGACAAATAATATTTTGAAAATTCATTATCAGCGGTTATTGGTGTAATCCAATCTGCAATAGCACGTGTAAGTTGTTGCGCTTGTTCTTGATTAATAGCAGGAGAAACAGCACGAATTAAACGTACAAAATCACGCTGCGCTTCTGCATCGGTTAAATTATTTAAATTAAACCGTGCTTGAAGATCGTCAATCTTGCTCGAAATTTTATAACCATCTACTTCTTTGATGGGTGATTGTATCGGAACTGGATCAATCATTTGTTTTGGTTTTTGTCTTTCAAAATCATTTTTTAAATGATCTCTTGCCCATGCAATTGAGCCTTGCGCATAATTTTCAGCTTGTACATTACGCAAAATGAGCGTGGTTTGACGCGTATCACGCGCAAGACGCGACATCATGATATACGCCATCGTTGCCACTAGCGCAACAATAAATAACGCGACAACAATCACCACACCTTGTTGTTTTTTATGACTTAGGCGGTATGCGCGGTGCATTGCTAGTTGCCTCTGACGTAATGACATAAAATTGACTCATGGTTCCCCAGTTTTTGATAGTTAAAAATACTCTAACTGCTTTTGGTAACGCTTGATTTGTTTTGCCTTGAATTGGCCAGCTATTTTGAAAACGATAATCCGCATCAAGATATTGAAAATGCATTTCAGTTATATTGTTTAACAATTCACGCGATGATGATGTTGCATCAGGTGCTTGATCAAGTGCATCCCATGATGATCTAAACAATGTATTGTCATGCCACGAATATTCTACGCGACGCAAGCTACTCGCACCTATTTTATTCGTTGGATCTGCAACGCCTCCATGTGTAAATGTCATTTTATTTTTCTCGCCAATAAATGCTGCTTCTTCTTTTCCTGTTGCATTGATAATAGGTCGATTAATGGCTTGTTCAATGTCACGTGATAATAACAATAATGTCATTTGTGTTTTGCGTAATCGTTCTGCATTATCATCTGTTGCTTGATTTGCATTAATCACACTGTGCAACGCGCCAATTAACATCACGGATAAGATCGTGAAAATAAATAAGGCGATTAAAATTTCAAGTAATGTGAAGCCTTTTTTGCTCATGAATCTTACGTCATCCTCGAATCTTACGTCATCCCCGAATCTTACGTCATCCCCGAATCTTACGTCATCCCC
>CAZKUQ010000059.1:0-11614 GCA_964555965.1 uncultured Coxiellaceae bacterium | reverse complement strand
GACTAGATCATAGAATTCAATTGCATATATAAACCGCTTGGTATGCCTGTTATATGTTCTAGATAGAATTCTATATGTAAAATGATCATCATGATTTTGTAATATATTTCTTATTATTATTTGGTCAGATAAATTAAAATGATTAATAAGAGATTTGTCTTTATAAAAATCATTTTTTGATAACATAGGGAATATATTTTTTCCGCCCACTTGAACTGTAATGTTATATTCTTCTGTTTTATTGCATTTTTTGCACGAAATAATCCTTAATCCTGGTGTATTAGCATTAATTTTTGAGATCATTTGATAATATTCAATAACCCAGTTTACAGATTAAAAATGATTATATTTTGGCATTGATTTTACTTGTCTTGCATTGAGCATCTTGTTCTGGTTTTTTGTTTTCCATATTTAAATTTGTCATCAACCCAAATTGTTGGAGGCTACTTTTTTCATCTGGTAGCGTTAAAAAACCACCTTTTTGGTATTCTGGGATATCTACCCAATCCTTTTGCTGCATCTTTTCAAGTGTAGATCGATTAAACTTGTACCCATTCACAGGATTAACTCGAGTGCCATCTGGCAAAATAGAATTACCTAGCGGTTCTGCCATTTCAAAAAATGACTTCACATGCTTGTTATTGATGACTTCCCATAGTGCTTCTTCAAATTGATTATATATCACCATTTTTTCTTCTTCTGAATGAGCCGTTTTTAATTTCTTTAATGTTTTCAGTATGACTGGGAAAATAATCGCAATATGATTATTATATTCACTTCCCCAAATATAGGGGGCTGCAATAAATGCATCACCAATTGGCATAATACCTTGCTTGAATAATGCAACATTTGGGATTAATAAAGAAGCAATTGCAGTTACTGGATGAGCATCATTTGAATCAACTTTTTCTATTGTTTTGGGAAGCCATGAAAAGTCTGCTTTTTTATCTTGCGCTGAAATGCCATTAACAAGTTGAGCAATCGCATCTTTCATATATTTGGCCCTAGCCACCTTGTTATTTGCAAATTCATCTCTCTGTTCTGGCGAATACGTTGTTAGGAAATTAATATCTTTAGCTGTGACAAAATACATTGTCATTCGACCTGCAGAAGCTACTGATCGATTAAGGCGTGCATTAACCTGCATCCACGAATAACTAAATTTGCTTTGTATATCGGGATAGACAGCTGTTATTGGTTGTTTATGTACGTCAATACCAGAAAAATCATCCTCAATACGACAAACCAGCGTATTCATATAATGTAATTCTAATGGTTTCTTGACATTTGCCTTTTCTAAAATTGGTTTAATTTCCTTATTACCAACCGCAAGCAAAAGTTGTTCATATGGTATTTCTTCAATGATAGATTCATCATGATCACGAATAAACCGAGCAAACTTCTCTCCCGTATCTTTATCAATACGCACACTGTCAAATTGCCTACCTCTATAGATAGGAATTTCCATTTCTTTTGCTTTTGATATTAAGGCATGTAATAAATCAGAAATTTTAATATTTGAATGGTAATCATTCGTGAATAAATTCTTCCATCGATAAGACTGGAATGCTTTAGGATGCCCAGAATTGAAGATTTCTTTAATATAAGGCATCAATTGAACCATCGCAGGCGATTTCAAATAAATCACTGAACTTAAGTTATCAATTTCACTTTCATCTCTTTTTTCATATAGTTCTACATCAAATCCTTCGTTTTTTAGGAATAATGCGTACGCTACGCCAACAAGGCCTGCACCGACAATTGTTATTCTTTGTGTATAGTTGTTACCTTCCTTTTTGATTACCATACGAATATCCTATCGTTATTTATCGCTTAATGAATTTGCATTTACAATCACATCAATAATCGTTGGCAAAATGTCATCAATATATTTTTTGATACAGGCTACGCATGTTTAAGCAGTTTTTTTCGATTCTGCATTACTTCACTCCGGATTTTATTATTGAATTCATCGAAGAATAAGTAAGCGTCAAAGACAAGTCAACAATTTAGTATTTCATCTACGACCTAAATCGTTTTCGTCATCTTATTCACGAGATTCTAGAAAATTTATTTTATTCTGTTTAAAATAACTTTTTTAAATTAGGAATTAATCCATGGACAGGAAAATATTATCAACATTTTTTGCTGCAATGATTTCAGCTTCTCTCATCACTCCATCAATGAGCTATGCTCAAAATGGACTGAACCTACACTCTAGACAATGCTACAACAATGGCTATGATGACGGTTACGAAGATGGCTATGACGATGCAATGGAAGATTGTCCTTGCCCTCCAAGAATCGGCATATTAGGCGGATATTATGTAGGGTTTGGTGGTGGTTACGAAGGTTTTCAAATTAATCGTAATCCATCTATCGATAATGACCGAATTGGCACTTTCACAACGCATGCCAATGGTTGGAATGGCAGAATTTTTGGCGGCTTGGGCAAATACTTTTTTACTTACTCTTACTTAGCTCTAGAATTATTTCTTGCCACAAGCGGTGCTAGCGGCTCTGATTCAGTGAACACAACAGGCACGCAATATGACGGCAGATTTTCTGTGGGGAATAGTGTCGGTTTATCGGTAATTCCAGGATATCAATTAAAAAATGGTTCATTATTGTTTGGTCGAGTAGGCTACATTCAAAGCGACCTAAAGGTTAATGAAAATTCTGGTAATACCAGCACTAGCACATCCACTTGGACTGGCGGCTATAACTTGGGTATTGGTGTTGAAGTTCCACTCAACAAAAATTTTAGCGGTCGAATAGAATATGACTATATCAAATACGATTCTTTCAACAATAATGGCAATGTAAGTTCCAGCAATTCGCCATCCGATAATCTTGGCTTAGCAAGCCTTCTCTATCGCTTCTAAAATTTTTTCATCCTCTCGAGAGCACAAAAAGCGCTCTCGAGACATGATATTTACTTAAGCACTTACTGTTTCAATATATTCACATTAACAGCATCAAGTTTTTCATCTTTCGGTAAAAAACTTTGATAATATTCAGTTGTTGCTGTTGCCCGTGTTAAGTAAGAAAGAACAGTGGTTGGTTGTGTCAAATAAACAGGTGCATTAGCTGCTTCAATCCCAATCTTACTAATTTCTTTCCATGCCTCAGCAAAAGGCACAGATTCTTTTTCTGCCCATTTAACGTAATTCCATTGTTTTTGCACAGAAGCAGGAACTGATTTTTTGCTGCCATCATCTAACTCAATTTCACCACCACTCCAGCCCATACCAAATAGACCTAAAGAAAAAGTAGTCTTGATAATTTTTTCTTTTACTTTTAACACTTCAATTTTTGCAGCTTTTTCTTCATCAGTCGTTAATTTATCTAATAAACTAGTTTGTTGATCTACTGGTAGTAATGGCGTGATTGCATCTATTGCCCGCTTATCACTTCCCAGAGGAATAATTTTTCGCAATTCATCGAGTCCAATCACATCAAATAAAATTTTTTCTCGTTCACTTTCATCAAACACTTTCAGCACTGCTTCAAGCATGCACCAATTTTCACTCAATACCGATCGTAATTTTTCAGCACCAATTAATTGTGTGAGATAAGCATAACGCTCTTTTGGCTGAATACGATTTAACTGATCGATCACCTGACAATGACTCTCAACAAATGCTTGGATTTTTTCTTTACCAAAAAAATTTGCTAAATATGTTACTTGCTTATCTGATTTATTTATCAATTCTAAAAAATCATTATATTCACAATAAGATTTTACTAATAAAAGAATTTTTTCTTTGCCAATGACTTTTTCAACATAATCTGTGCGATAATTGACATGAATATTTTTTAGATTATATTTAAATTCAAACATATTTTTAGTAAAATTTCTGACGTTTTCGTTACCAAGCAATTCAATCAATCGCCGTTGTGCTTTTTCTTCTTTCACGCTTTTTAGTGAAGCTGAAAAATCATCGCGATCTTGAATTTCGCTCTTTAATTCGTTAGCGAATTGATTAACAAAAACGAACTGGCCCTCTGCGTTTAAATGTGAAGCGATATGAGATAATTCATCAAGGTCCATATCTTGATGTGGCATCGCTTGTACAAATTCAATTTGTTGATTTTCTAATAAATGATTAAAAATCCAATACCGCGAATTAGCAGCATTCTCACGCTGATTCTTATCATGGCTAACACATTTATCAAATATTTCTTCTGGAACAAAATTTGCAACACAGAAAGCTGCTAAGACGGGATATTGTTCTGCTTGTTTATAAACAATAATACCTGCTGCACTGACTGCTTCTGCATAGTTCACTGGTGCCCGGCCTAATATTGCTTCAATTTCCGTGGCAATGTAAAAAAGTTTATTGCCAGCTTCAATACCTTTCTCATTCAGAATTTTTCGCCAAGCAGCTAAATCAATTTTACTTTGCAGTGGATTTTGCCTTAGTTCATCTTTCAAAGTAGTATTAATAATATCGCTCAAATCAGTAATTTTATTTTTGTCACAGTACGCATCAAATAATTCAAATGATTTTTCAATATTTTCTTCGTTACCAAACATGACTAGCATTTTATATGTAAAGAAAGTAACAGACTCATAACTATAACCAGAAAACGCGTTTTTAATGAGCTCATAGAACAAATATAATGATTGATAGGCTTGAAAAATGATTTCTGTGTTTCTTCCTGAAAAATAATGATAATGTTGATCAGCCGTTTCAAAGGATTTTCTAATACTGTCATCATCTGGCACATAATAATAAAAATGGCCATCCGCATCGCCATATAATTTTTCACCCAACTCAGGATTCAATTTATAAATTGCTGATCGTAATTCTCTGTTGTGTTTATGATCCTTGAAAAACATTGGAATTGCTTGAATTTCTTGCTGAGATAAATTTTCCCATTTGCCGAAAATGTAGCGGTAAAGTTGCTTAGTAAACATCGTAATTATCCTTAATGTGTGTGATAAAGTTGCGTTCCATTATCCATATTTAACGCGGGCACACAAGAGGAAGATGATGATTTTAGATCTGATTTTTATTTTCACTTTGCTCAAAATTTCTGATAATTTCGGTCAAATCATCACGCAGTTTACTTCGATTGAAAAAGCCAACCTTCATATCGGTAAATTTTTGCTTAAATTCATTCGATAAATTTTTTACATCATTATTTTTATTAATTGCATCAAAAACATTTTCTACATCATTAATTCTCGTGACTAAAATACTATCATCAAAGCTGGATATATCATTAAATCGTTCTTTGATGTAATTTTGAATTGCTTCAATCAATCTCAACTTTAGTTTCTCGAATTCTGTTGGTAGATGATCTTTTTTATTTTCTAAAATATACTTCGCATGAATTAATTTATCCTCTAATTCTTTCAGTGCATATTGCTTATCGCTTACTATTCTGCTTGTTCGTCGATAATCTAAATGATTATGTCGTTTTTGAAAATCTTTCAACGCATATTTTTTATTTACCACATCAATACCATCAAGTGTAAACATGGCATTGGAATATTTATGAAACATTTTATCAAGATCACTATCCAATTTTTTTAATTCTTTATATTCGTTTTTATTAGTATTTCTTTCTAAACGAAAATCATTCATCTTACTTTTAATATTTTTTGACATAAGATGTATTGACTTCATATTTGACTCAAATTCACTTAAAATTGATTTTGTCACATTCATGATTTCATTAGATGATGACAAGCCTAAAAACGCGTTGATTTGACTAGCAACACAAAATTGTTTTATCAATTTCGGATCGTCTTTTATCTTACTTAATTCTTCATTTACTATTATTTTAATTTCATTAATTTTACTATCAATATCATCATTTTTATCAATTTTTCGCTCATTTAATTCCATTATCCTAAGGTGAACATTTAACCCTATTTGAATTGCTATCCATTTTTCATCATTTGCAGAAAAAACTTCGTCTGTAATCTGGTGTTCTAGCATGAATTTTAATTTTTCGAATTCAACAATACCTTGCTCTGCAGTTGGCCTTGCATCGCTTTCAACGCTAGACATAATTTTTAACATATTTACTATCTGATCTGAATAAGGATTATTTTGTAAATTTAAAAATAGACGCAAAGGTTCAAAAACATATTTATCATCATCCATATATAACGGCGTTTTTCTAAAACTTGCACCCCACACTTCTGCTAATGTCAGTCCTAATGAATATATATCTGTTTTAGTGGTGATGGGTCTTGTTTTCGAGACTTCTGGTGCCAAATAATTTTTTGTTCCAATAAATTTATAAGATGTTTTTTCTTTTTTTTCAGCTAGGCCTAAATCAATAAAATGTACTTCTAATGTATCGGGATCAATAATAATATTACCTGGCTTAATATCACGATGAACAATGCCAAGCAGATGTAATTGGTGCATCTCACGTAACAAATTAATACAAATTTGTGTTCGCTGTAAATCAGTTAAATTTTTAATTTTTTCTGTTTTCAATGCGCTTTCCAAGGTTGTTCCCGTGTATAAGCGCATCACCTGTGTTGCAATTTGTTCAGATCCAATATTCATGATATTTTTTACTGTTTTTGCTTGCTTAGCGCTCAACGATGGAATAAACATACATATTTCTGATTCACGCTCAATCTCATCTTGTATTTCCTTTCCACCTTTTATAAAAAAGCGTTGCACTTTGACAACACGTTTTTTCTTGCCTAAAGTAATATTATTTTCATCATCAAAATAAAATTTCTTATCGATAGCATATACCGTACCAAATGCACCCCTACCTAATACCTGACCACATACACCATATCGCCATTCGCTTCTACTAGATTCAGGATTTTCAACTTCCCACATCACAATTGGTGATGACAACGTAATTTCCATCGCGGTATTTTTATAAATAAACTTATATGGCTTGTCTTTTTCTAGATAAAACTGATGATCTATTTGCTGTGAATGAAGAAATGATCGTAAGAGATCTTTATCTTCCTCTCTACAAATATTATTTGCATTCAATTCGATAGATCGATTAGCTGTCACCACCCACCTCATTATTTCTTGACAAATAATTGTATGTTTTTTTTATTATTATATGTAAATTATAGCTCTATCATGTATAGTTAAATTCATCATGAATTCATTGGGTTGGGAAAAGGAGATCACATGAAGGTGGTTGTTTTATCAGGTTCATCACGCGATAAAAACGCATTTACACTTAGAATGCGTAAAGAATGTAATCAGCGCAACATCACTCTTGATACGAATGTCGATACGGAATTGTTATCTAAGCTTGGTACAACTGAATCAAATATTTATTTTTATTTTAAATTACATGACGAAGAAATTGTTGTTGGTCTTGATGCAATTAATGATGAAGAAAATTATACGATTTGTTCACAACCGTATCCAAAAGAAATGGTAAGCTTAATGGCGATTGGTCAAGATAATCATCTTACTTCCGATTTTCATTACGACAATTTTACTAAATCGCCATTAGATTTCATGGCAGAAAAATTAAAATTAATTAAGCCAAGCCCATATATTTTTAATTCGTTATTTAATACTGCTTATGAAGCCGCTGCATCGGCTGTCAATAACATCACTACAAAATTAGGAATTAAATAAATATCTTAGAGATCCCCACTTTCGCGAGGATAACATTTAACACTCAAGAAAACCTTTTCACTAAATATTTTCCTGGTATTGCGACTAGTGTTTCAGTTGCTACACCAGCAACAATTGCCGCTGACATTTCAGCCACACCGGTATCATACGCATGCTGAGCAAACACACCAAATTTTACTAAATTTCCTAATTTTTTTACGCCATTACCTAACCTTTTCCACTGATACTGTTCTAATTGATTACCAACATAATGAAAACCTTTACCAATAACATTAAAGCCCATTGATACTAAACACGCTTGCCCAGTATCAAATGCCGCTTGATACATCGCATTAATACCATCAGCATTTTCTTGATAATGAATATAATACTTACTACTAAAATATGAGCTGTAATAGGCAAGCTGACTCAAATAATAGGCATAATTTTCTGTATAGCCGCTTGTCTTTAATTTATATTCCAATATGTCTGCACCACCACGCAATGCGCCAAACCAGGAAGCCTCTATTGCTGATGAGATAACTTTATTATCGCTAGATGTTTTTTTAGAAATGGTTGTCTCTTTTTTTGGTATTTCCTTTTCCCGAACATAAGAATCTATTTTTTTATTTTCTACGCTATCAATTAAATTATCCTGCGCTAGGCAAACATTGTTATCTTCTATCATTAAAATTTTATCATCTAATATGGCTGGCATCATGGTATTTAGCTCATTAATTTGTTCAAACAACTCGCGCATGGCGGTTTCAACTTCACGTGAGGCAGCTCCTGAATTAATATCCGATACCAGTCTATCCATTTCATTTTTGTAATTATTCATGTTAACAATAGCCTTACGTGAATAATCTTCTAATTGGTTTGTTAATGTTGTTCCTTTAACAACTTTTGTTTCTAACATTCGCAAGTTATTTTCAAATAATTTATTTTTTTCTTGAAACTGATTAGGATCGCTTAAAATTTTTTTTAAGCCTTTATCTGCTGTGTGAATTAAATTCGCGACAAGTTGTTTTGCGCGACTGACTAAATTGATATAATTGGTTGCTAATTTGTTAGCCTCATCTAAGTAGTTAATCGCAAATACATAAGTTCCAATGCTAGTTTGTACATTACGAAAATTTTCTAATACCATACGCACATTGGTTAATGCATTTAATACGGCGAGTGATTCAATATAATTTTCTTTATCTTTCTCTTCAATAAAACTTGCAAAGTTAACTGAGCTTGCTGTTTGATGCTGCAAGCTCGCTAATACTTTAATTATGCCGTTGTTTTCGTCAATTTTTTCTAATTTATAAAGTTTATTCAGATCTTGAAATCTTGTTAGTGCAGCATCGACCTGATTAGCATTACTCGCCAACTCAGCAGAGTGATATATCTTACATAGAGGAGACGATGAACAATGCCGCTTACTTCCTTCTAAATATTCCGGAGAAAAATTATCTGCCACTTCATCGTTCACTAATAAAAAATGCAAATATGTTCCTATCGTATTTTCTAATCCTTTGGTGCTAATAATCGTATCAGATAATAATTGTGGCAATTCTTTATTAGCAATGCAATTTAACATGATTTTTGATGCGCCATCCAATGCGTGATGAATTTCTTGCAAATATAATCTGTCATTACCAAAATTAGGAATTAAATGAATTAAATTTTTCACATAACTTTGACGTTTCGCAATATATGCTAAATCTTCTTGTTTACATTGTTTTGATGACAAAATATTAAAGAACCAATCACGCAATTCTTCAAAAATCAACATAACAGGATCATTCATTAAATCAATTTTTTGATTTTTTACTCGTTCCGCTTGCCAATTTGCAATTTGACGTGCCATGTTGTCAGCAAGGTCCCATAATGGAAATGCCTTCGTATCCTTTGCTTCGCGATTCGGAAGTGTAAATGATTCAGTATCATACTTACGCATCATGTTTGAATAAGCTGGTGTGACACATCGCCACCAATCGTACCAATGTTTTTCTTCTACTTTATTGAAATAGTTGTCTTCATTCTTTTCTACTAATTGATTATATTCATCTTGAATTCGCTGCAATAAAATTTCATCTTCTTTGGTGTAACAATCTTGATGATTATAATTCCATCCAAACGGAAAATAGCGATTGGGTCGCGCAGGATAACGTGATACTACTTCATTATTTTCTTCTGATTTTTTGTTCGATGACCAACTAGTTAATAACGATGACCAAGTCGATTGTGGTTTATCAATTGCATTTTTACGTGATTGCATCAAGCACTCCTTGCTAGATTTTTTATTTCAATTTTTTTTATACTCCGTTTTTTTTGGGATTCAAACAGATTTATTAATAAAAAATTGCTTGAATAAGAATGCCGCTTAGCTTACATTTAACAAAAATTCATCTAATCATTTATTTTTATTTCAGCCATTTATCAGCAATGTACCGACATTCACCCATTTAGCGTATAATAAAAATACATATCAATAACAATAACTAAGGCCATCTCAATGATACAAACCAAACATAGTTTTTTTGCGAGCGCAGGTCCTTTGCTGCTGGTTTTATTAATCGATGGCATGGGATTAGGATTAGTTTTTCCCATTTTAAATGGATTAATATTTGACCCACAAAGTCAGATTCTTCCTCCAGCATTGCTCACGCCAACCGCACAAAATCTTTTGTATGGTGGAATCGTTGGCATCTTTATGTTGTGCTGGTTTTTTGGTGCAGCCATTTTAGGCGATTTATCCGACAGAATAGGCAGAAAAAATTCGTTGATGATTTGTTTATTTGGTGCATTTTTAAGTTACTTACTCTCTGCTATCGCCGTTGTGACACATAGCCTCTCTCTACTAATCATCGGCCGCATTGTGGCAGGATTTACTTCTGGCAGCCAACCTATTGCCCAAGCTGCTATCATTGATTTGAGCCATGACGAGCAAAAAACACGAAATATTGGTTTAATTTTATTATCATTATCGCTAGGTTTTATTATTGGTCCGTTACTGGGCGGCATACTTTCTGATAATCAAATCATTTCTTGGTTTAATTTTTCTGTACCATTTTTCTTTGCAGCAGTCATTTCTTTATTAAATATTGGATTACTCTGGTGGTTATTTAATGAAACATTTGAAGCAAAACATGCTTCCTTTGCTATTAATCCTTATCAAGCAATTAATATTTTTGTTTCTGCTTTTCAACACGAAAAAATTCGCAGTTTATCTTTCATTTTCTTTATTTTTATTTTTGGTTGGAGCAGCTTTTATTCGTTCATTGCTATGTTTTTGCTAAAAAATTATGGTTTTTCGCCAACGGAAGTTAGTCTTTACATGGCGTTAATGGGCGTTGGATTTGGTATTGGCAATGGTTATTTATCCAATTTTTTTGCGAAGCGATTTCCACTGCATACTAATTTTATTTGGTCGAATTTAGTGACTGGCATCATGATTCTTACTGTTGTATTCGTTAAAAGCGCCTTATTTAGCTGGCTCATGATTATTCCTATCGCAACGACTGTGTCAATCGCCTACACATCCGTGCTAACACTTTTTTCTGATCAAGTCGATGCTAATTCACAGGGTTGGGTGATGGGTGTTACTGGTTCAATTTTAGCATTTGTATTTGGTATCGATGGTATTGTGATTGGTGTTGTTGCCACATGGCACGATATATTACCAATTTTCATTGCTGGAGCTTGTTTATTGTTGACCAGCATCATCACACTATTATTTTATCAAGCAGAAGATGATGGAAAAGCCAAGCAGCCAAATATTCCTCTGCATTAGTAACATTTCACGACGTCATTCCCGCGAAAGCGCGTTAATGTTCACGTCATACCAGCGCAAGCTCACTGCTGTCCGGTATATTAGAAACATAAATTCCCACCTAGGCAAGGTCACGTACGCAGCAATATTGTAAAAAAGATCGTCATTGCGAGGCTGCGAAGCGTTTGGCCGCGGCAATCCAAGCACACCTTGATTTATTGAAGCACTCTATGTTTAAACGTCAGCCAGCCATTTATATTATGACAAACAAGTATCA
>CAZKUQ010000058.1:0-11723 GCA_964555965.1 uncultured Coxiellaceae bacterium | reverse complement strand
TAAATGGTGGAATTTTATTCTCGCGAATAAAATTTAATTTATCTTTACCAGCTCGCTTTACTTGTTCGCCGCTTAATGAATAGGGACGAGTCCATAATACAAAATATAATTCTTCGCGGGCACAATATTTTGAAATGTAATTGATTCGTTCATAAAATAAATCATCCAAATCTAAATTCAGTCGTTTTGCTGTTCCTCTTGCTGGCGCGAGAATATCTTCTATTTCTGGTTTTACCGCATCACGATCATAAGCAAAATAAACTTGCAACACATGGCCTGGTCTTTTTAGCGTTGCTTGCAAGCTTTGTGTGAGCCCTTGATGAATCGAGGTAAATTCTTCCTGCCCAATTAGTTTAGTCACACCAAAAAGTCGTACCACTGAAACCAATGAACCATCACGTGCAACTAAAGTATATGCATCATCAGCTGTTTCCAAATCACAGTAAGATTCCACGGTTTGTTTTAACTCAGTACTAAACCATGCCAAGATGGCATCAATTCCATCCAGCAATGGATCTATGAATGTGCGATCACGCATCAAGCTATCCTTAGTATTGACCTAACCTTCCGCTTGTAACTCTTCTAATGCTGCAGCAGCCCATGCATCTAACTGAATTTTAAATTTAGTGTTAGATGGCAACAATCTAATATCCTTCAATATATCTATTTTCTTATCCGGAAATCTATCCTGATATTCAATAATAATTTGTCCCATCGTACTAGGAAAACTCGTGCCAGAGCCAAACTTATTTTCAATTAATTGACTGCGAAACTTTAAACTTCGATAAATTGAGGTGGCACTATCTTGATAACCAGTATTATTCCCCATCGCGCAAAAAAGCACATGACAAAAACTATTTAAATCAGACTGGCTCATTTCTGGCAAATAAATTAATTGGCCGCCTCCCATTTCATCCAGGCCAACGGCTTGCAAAAACAAACATTGGATGCAGAAACAACAAGCAGTAATCATATTACTAGCTTTATTGTTCGTATAATTACCGTCTGCGTTTACGATCTCTTGATATTCTTTTGCTTGGAATCCGCAATATTGACAGGTATAGGCATCACGCTCGAATAATCGCTTCGCGACTGGCAGGAATGCTTTATCTTCTTTACGTCTGACAAATAAACGCCAGCCCGTTAAATTCACTGCCAGTTGAAGTTCATGCATGGGACTTCATCTATCCACACTCATTAAGATTTAGAATGATGTAATACCAGAAATACCACCTTTTACACCACTTGTTCCAAATAAAGTTCCGCCAGCTGATTTGAAAACGGATGGCGCAAAAATCAGTGCTGCACCGATAAATAAGGCAACGACAGGCTGACTAAGAGGAATATTAGTTGGGTTATCTTTATGTGCTTTAAATTTTACGATTGCTGCGACAACAAATCCCATTCCTGCTACATAAGCAGCAGCTGTAATCAATCTAGCAATACCTTCTAAGTTAGAAGTTACTGCTGAAGCAACCGTACCTATGCCTGCTCCTGAGACAGCAAGCACTGATGTACCCGCCACTAAAACACTCAATGACAATAAACATAAAATCACTTTTTTCATTACAGCCTCCTTGATTATGAATTAAACCCTGATATGTTAACACCAATCGTATTTAAAATAACTTGAACAAATTGATAGATGTTTATGCATAAAATCCCACCGATAATGTGTGTCATCCCTCTTGCAAAAGATCCTTGTTGGCCACCATGACCACCAACATGGCTTAAAATGACTAAACCACGGATAAAAGCAATCGTACCAAATAATTGCACGATTAAAAAACAATTACTAATAAATTGCGACCATTGATCCTGTTTCTCAATATAGCCATATGGATTTGGCGTTGTCCAGAAGGTACTCATGCCAACTTGCACCGACGATGGCAAATATAACATCAAAGCACCTATCGCAACATAAATAACCGGTCCTTTAATGCCGTGTTCACCCGACATCATTGTCCGCGATTCGCCAACTTTTTTTAGCATCATAATGCCGTAAAATACAAAATACATTCCCATGACATAAGCAAGCGCTGTTACTAATCGCATTAAATTAGGAATTTGATCTGCGATATTTTTCATGACATCTGATGCTGATACTATTGTATCAGCTGCAAATGTAGTAGCTGGCCAAACAAAAAATATTGCCCCTAATAAAATTAAATACTCGCTCAAGGCGTTTTGATTTAATTTTTTATGTGGCAACATAAATATACCCCGCTTAGTGATTAACTATTGTTACCATATGTCAATGATACAACTTTCGTACCAGTATTAACTTGAACAATCCCGTCATAAGGATCAATTTTTGTAATTCGCCCTACGTCTTTAATGACATCACCTTCTGTCACTGTCACTGTATCACCAGCATCGGAACGTAACCACGCACGTCCAGGAATAATCGCTTGAACAGTGTATGCGATTTTAGGCTCGGTAGCAGCAGCTGGTTGCGGAGTTGCTTCTACCGCTTGTTGTTTACTTAATGTTTGTATAAGTTGGCTCATTTGCGTTTCCATGTCTGCCACTTTGGAATTAAGCGCCTGCAATTGATTTTGCAAATCTTTATTTTGACTTTGATAGTCATTAAGTTTCTGTGCATATTCAGCTTGTAATTGACCCGTCAATTTTTGATTTTCTGCTGTCATATTTGCGATTCCGGCGTCAGCTGCTGCATAACCAGGAACATTGATTTGTTGCGTTGCGGATACTGGAGCAGCTACCTGACCAACTGCGGGCATAGCATTTGCAACGACATTTGGCTGTTGTAATTGATTAACAGCAGTTGTTGCCATTTGATTTAAAGCGGATACCGATTGCGACACCACTGGCGGCAGCTGATTTGGTTGCCCTTGAGCTGCTTCTGTTGGTGCCATTTGCATGGGAATATTCATTGACGTTTGCGGTTGCTGCACAATGACAGGTTTAACTGATGTTGTTGTAGTTGTAGTCGTTTGCGAAACAGGCGGTGGTGTCATCTGCTGAATTGATTGTTGAGCAACCGTTGTCGCTTGCCCCACTGGTATCACTGGTTGCTGCACAGGCATACTTGTTGGTTTAGGCATTGCAGTTGTTTGCTGTGCCGTTACAACTGGAGCGGTAATATCAGTTGATGGAGTACTAGCGGTCGGCGCAACAATTTTATAAACCACAAATACTAACGCAAGAAACACTCCCAAACTAATCAACATACGTTTGGATTGTGTCATGCGACTTAAAATATTTTCTTTGGGCGCAGTAGGAAGGCTTGACTTAGAACCGTCTGAATCTAAGTCATAATTAGTATCTTCATCCGAAAAGTGATATTCACTTTCTTCCTGATTGTCGTCTCGATTGTTCCGCATTAGCCATGCCTCGCTCATTATCCCTAAACTTCAATCCCCACATTTAAGTATAGTGCATCCG
Source organism: uncultured Coxiellaceae bacterium (assembly GCA_964555965.1). Lineage (GTDB taxonomy): Bacteria > Pseudomonadota > Gammaproteobacteria > DSM-16500 > DSM-16500 > Aquicella. Next base: position 8,315 of record CAZKUQ010000058.1, on the reverse strand, counting down.
ATGCACAGTCTCGATGATTAGACACCTCAATTGTCACATAAAATCCTAAACTTACGTTACATCAGACATAAATAATATACCCAGACCTACTCCCGAATCTACTTTTACAGTAGGCGGAATATTGACATAATTTTGAGTAACTGTTCCTAATGATTGACCAATTTGACCCAATGCTACCGCTAATTTTTGAGTAGGGCCTAACTCAGGATGAGTGGTTGAAGTACCAAATATACCCGTTGTTGATGTGCCTGCACTCGTAATAGCGCTTGCATAACCTTGAATAAAAGATGTCGCCATAATTGCGCCATAACGTTGTAAATAATGATAATTAACTTGTGATGCGAAGACACTACGAGCAGAATCTGGATCAACTGCAAAAGCATTGATTGTCTTTGACTTAATCCAATCATCTTGATTCATTAAGTTGAAATTCAACATGACACGATCTAGTTGGCCTGCTACTCCTTTAGTCGTGGTTAATTTGCCAATTAACTTAGCGCCCTTATATTTTCCATCAACGATAGTTGCCATGACAGGACTTGTGGGATAATCACTATTCACTCCCGTATCAAGCACAGCAAAAAGTACTGTTCCAGCTTTGATAAGCGGTGGACCTGATGGTGTAGAAGTAGTTTCTCCAGCTGCTCCCGTCGAAGCAGCACTTGCACCACCATTAGCCGCACCAGCTGCTGCGCCTGTTTTGGATTTATCTTCAGGTGGTGTTCCTTCTTTATGCTCCATGACTACTGGCTGCCAAGAAGAAATCAATTGTTGTGCTTGGGCTGTCATCGCTGCTGAAATATTCTCAATTTGTACTTGACGCTGCTGGTCTAATTCTTGTTGTGCCTTTAATTGTGCCTCTGAAAATTCTCCCGTCACGGCTGCAGGTTCTGCTATGACGGCTGTACCTTCTTGCACACGTTGTTGTAATTTTGCAAATTCTTCGCTACCAGGACCTGTTGCCGCTGTAATTGCAGCACCTGACACCGGGACTGCCGTCATCGCCTGATACTCTTGAAGTAATTGTGCCGCCTGCTCTGGCGTTAACTTTCCTTCAGCGACCGCCTTTTTTAGAGCGTCAGTATACTGATTAACACTCGCATTATTTGCTTGCAACGTGCCAAGACGTTGTGCCATTTCTCTTAATCCTTTGACTTGCTGATAATCTGCTATTTTTAATTTAGCAATTTCAGGAGAAAGTTTTTTATCTTGTACTAACTTACTGATCGTCTCTTGATAATCTTTCAATGGAATATCTTTTTGAATGAGATCTGTCAATTGCACAGCCACTTCTTGCGACATTTTTCCTGCTTTTAGCAAATCATTAATTTCTGCATAAGCTGCTGCTTCTGCTTTTTGTAGCATTTGATTTACAGTACCGGTTGGGCCAATTGCAGCTTTTTGAGATTTAAATTCATCTAATATTTTACCGGCAACAGCAGGAATTAATTTTCCTTGAGAAACGAGACGCTGCAATGTTGAAGAATACATATCAACTGGCACCATTTCATTTTCAAGCTTCTCTAATTCGCTTTCTACATCTGGTGTGATTTGCCCTTCACGCGCTAATTTACGCAAAGAGGCAACACTTTTTGCGACAATTTCTTTTGCGCGCTGTTGTGTATACTGAGCCAATAACATTTGTGCTGCTTCTGGCGACAGCTTTCCCTGACGCACCAATTCCGCTAATTGTGCCGCATACTCAGCAGGAGATACATTTGCCTTTTGTGCAGCAAGAAGTTGATTTGCAACATCTAATGGAAGTTTTCCTGACTTAATTAAATCATCCATCATTTTAGCGCTATCTTGTAATAACTTATTTCCGTGTTGCTTTTTGTATTGCTCTAATAATTGTCGTGCTTGTTCAGGTGTTAATTTTCCTTCTTTTACCAATCGATCAAGCTCAGCTGCATAATCATCGACAGAAACGTTTTTATCAGCCAGTTGTTGTAGTGCTGTTGCAAGTTCTGGAGAAATTTTACCTTGTTTGACCCATTCATCTAGGCTGTTTTTAACATTCGCTGCTTCATCCCCGCAAATGACAGTACAACTTGGGGATTGTCCAGTAGGCTGACCTCCAACATTAATAAGCGTTGGCACAGCACTACCGCCAGTAATTTGAGCTTGTTGGGCAGCCTGAATATTCGCTTGTGTTAATGCACGATAATATTCTGGTGTGAGTTCGCCACCTGGAACAGATTGCAATCCTTGAGGTGCACCTGCCACTCGTGAAGGCCCAGTCGTTGCAGCATCACCAGAAAAATATCTGGTGACAGCGTAAATGAGAACAATAATACCGATAACTGCACCCAATAAAACCAACACTCTTGCACGTGCATCAAGACGATTAAAAAAATTGAGTTTAGAAAAATCTAGCGCCATTAGAATCCCTCAACTTTAAGTGCCGTAGGTTCTCCATAACGTGAAACTAATACTGATGATGTCTTTGGTAACTCATAAGCTTGCATTCCATCCGGACTTACCATCTTTCCTGTCCAACCAGGAGAAAGTACCGTTAATCTTGTCCTAAAATACATTTTTTCTCCGAGCAACCATGCTTGGCAATCTGCGCCTGTCACTGTTAGTGGTTTGCTACCAGCTGGAGCAACGCCATCTAGCACACCTAGTAAGAGTTGATTTGCACTGTTAGGTAATGATGTACCAATTGGTAATTCTTTTGTATTCGGACCTATCCCAGAAACATGCAAATCCACTCGATAATCAACAACACGTTGTCCAGTAATCAACTCTAATGTAATTGGTGTTGGCAACCCAACTAACCGGACAACAATATCCCCATAATTATAAGGTGAAAACGCTTGCAATAATAAAATATTACTTTTGCCATCCCACTGAATGTTAATCGCTTTAGGATTACCAATATCAAACGCTGCAATTGGCCAAGGTGATCCAGTTGAATCAATAAAGACGAGCGAAGAAACGTAACCTTGCGCTAGCCTAATTGCAGGAGGCGTGGTTCCCGGAGCAAGATTTACCATTAAGGTGCTCGACACAGGTTTAGGTGGAATATTAGGTGGTACTGCTGCTGCACGTTGCGCAGTATCAATTTGCTGATGTAACTGCACTACTTGCTGTGGAGACATCGGCATATTTTGTTGCATCATAGAGCGAAAGGCTGTATTTGATGTGTCAGTTGACTGCATACTTGTCGGCGGAACAGAATTCAACATGACACGCTGCCCTTCTTGATATGTTACCGGTGCAGATGAATCGGGAGCAGAAGCATTTGATGGGCTTTCAAATGTTGTTGCTGTCGTATTTGTAGCAGATTGAGCATCACTAAGCGATATTGTCGCCGTGACAATAATAAATGAAATGATTCGGAATAAGTTTGTCATACCACATCCATTTATTGACGTTTATGATGATGTTGATGCTCCAGCACCACTTGCCACAATAACATTATCAATCGCTACACCAGATAAATTATTTACCGTTGGAATACGCACCACTAAAATTTGTAATGTTAAACTTCGATTTGGTAGGCTTGCGCCCCCTTGATATTGCAAATCTATTGGCATCTGCACCCACCATGCATATCGTCCAGATAGCAATCCTTGATTAAGAATAAATGGTGCACCGGCAGGCGTACCATTTACAAATAGCTTAGATACTTTCACATTATTATAGTTTGCATAGTTATTCAATTGATTTAAAAATACACTCCAACCATCTGATGTGAAATATTGTTGAGACAATTTTAATTGGTCGTTATATTGATTAAAGTCGAGAACAAACACTTTTCGAAGCACATCGCTAACCCACTGCAATAAATCAGGCGTAGATAGATAAGGCCGATCAATGGGAACAGCCGGTTGAATACGCCAATCTGCTCCAACCGCAAAATTCACTGGTTTTGGCTTATTTAGATGCAAATAAATTGAAAGCCCTGCTAATAAAACAATTGCAAAGCAAACGCTCATACTAAGAAAAATGACCTTACCAAAACTATCGCGGTAAAAATCATCATCCAATCCTACTATATGCCATTCTTCTTCAGCCATGCTTTTTCCATTTCCATTTCAATAATATTGTGCTTGGAGCAGCGGTTCCGCGCAGCATATTAATAATTGAAGGAGTTTCCGCGCTTTTCAGCGGGAACTCCTGCGCTTGGAGCACAAAATTAACTATATACTGAAATAGATTTTTTTTCATCCTGTCGGGGAAGCACTAATATTTGCTTGAGGAGGAGTCACATTAGTAGGTGCGCCACCAATCAATTGAAGAATACCGAGCCCTTTATAACTTTGCAAAATAGATTGACGTTGAACAATCGCAGTCACTTGATAAGCATTGGCAAAACGTGATTTATCATCAAATGGCGGCAGCCAGTAAGTAACTAAAACTGGTATTTGAAATTTCCATGCATATGCACCACTCAATATTCCTTGTGTTGTGATTTTAGGAACATCTACTACTTTGCCAATCGTAATCATGCTTCTTTGTTTCAGCGCAACCAAGTTATTTGACGCTTGGAGTGCGCTCATATATTTTTCCCAGCCATAAGCTGTGAAATATTTCTGATCTGACTGTAATTGCGAACGATAATTGACATAATCATATGAATAAATATCTTGAACCGCATCCGTTACCCATCGTGTGACTTCTTCTGTAGACATGTTTGGCTGATTCACCGGAATAACATCAATCAACTTACCAATATTATCTGCAGCAAAGTAAATCGGTTGCGTTGGATTTCGATAAACATAGTAAAGCATCCAAATTAATATTCCATTAACAACGACACTTAACATAAAAACTGATAACACCAAAAGATATTGGCGTCGATAAAAAGCATTACGCTCAAACACTGATGTCAAAATACTATTTTCATCCATAATTAGACCATCACAAATTGACTAATCCCAATACCTTGAGGATTAGTTGATGTTGGCACACGCACAATCGTAATAACTACATAAAATTTACGCTTAGTTTGTGTATTAGCACTTTGATACGTTACCAAGAATGGAATTTGAACTCGCCAAGCATAATCAACGCCAGGCAAAGGTCCTTGATTTGAAATAACTGGGGGACCGTACACCACCCCCGTAACAAACAATTGGTTTTTGATGACTGTATCAATAAGCACATTAATTGACGATAAAAAATCTGCCCATCCTGCATCTGTAAAATAAGAATGAGCTTCTTCAATTTGTTTTTGATAATTCACAAAATCAAATGTATAAGCAATCGTTGCCGCTTTACTTGCAAAACGTATGATTGTATCTGGTAATAAATTCGGCTCTGAAAAAGCCGTCAATGTCATTTTTTTATTATCAGGTTGTATAGCAGTAAAAACAGGTAAAGGACGATGCAATATTTGCACCAACACAACACCAATCGCACTCAGCATCAAAAGAATTAATGCCATTAACGCAATGATAAAGAAATGATAATAGCGACGATAAAAATAATTGTCTTGAGGAATATATTTATTTTGTAATTCTGCTATTGCCACGTTATTAAGTCATCTCCATTTTTACGAATTTTTAGGCATCACCAGAATTCTACCTTCCGTTGTACTTGCATAATAACGCTGTACTGGTTGGAACAATACTAGATAAATAATCGCTCCAATTAATGCAAACATAACAAAAACTGAAATTATTGACCATCGCAACAGTTTGCGAAATTGATCACGATAAAAATCACTTTGGAGACGTGCAATTTCATGTCGTGGCGCAATCATTCATATGCTCCGTGTAGGCAACTTTTCAAACGTTATTTCAATACGATAATTATCACTCTTATTCCATTCAAGCGAATTATTATCAACAAGACGTTCGCCGCCGTATCCCACACCAACCAACAAACGAGCATCCATCCCTGCAGCAGTGAAGTATTTCACAAGACTTTTTGCTTGCTGGTTTGATAACGCAAGATTCACATCTTGAGAGCCAAGATCGTTAGTATAAGTTCCCACTTTCACTAACGTTTTTGTATAACCATTAATATATTTTGCCACCAAATTAAGTGTTGAATAAGCTGTAGGCTTAATATCAGCCGTCATTGAATTAAAAATACGTGATGACGGCAGGACAATCATTACTTGATCGCCAAGGACAATGATATTTGCACCTCGATTCTCAATCTGATCCTGCAGCGTTGTATTAGCATCAATATAGCTGCCATAACTTGCACCTAAAATCGTACCCACTGCAAGACCTGGAACAAACCCGACTGATGATCCAGCCATCGCGCCTGTTGCTGCGCCAGTTGCACCACCGAGTATCCCACCTTTTGTTGCTTGACTTGAATTCTGATATGAATCTGCAATATCACCACTCGTTAAATCATTACCAAGATTTTTGGCATTTTGCACACCCATGTCGATATTTGAAGCAGCATCACGCTGCACAGCAGAAGAAGCACAACCAGAAAGAAAAATAACAGCCACAATGACAATGACTAATGTTGTTGCTTTTGCAAAAAATGTACTGCGCATAGCAAAATTAGGCACTTCCTAAAAACCCTCTTCCTTAGGTTTCTTTAATGAAATTACATAATCACATAACTCATTAGCGAGCGCCACCACTTCCTCGCTCGGGAGTAAGACACTTTCATATTGTGGCGGATAATCCGTTGCATTTGCCATATCTTTGAGAATTTCATTGGTCATCGGATTTGCTTGGGCTGCTGAACGTCCCATTAAACGTTCTAATAATTCAACCTTATCTTTCTCGATACGTTTATTTAGCAAAGGTTGACTGAATTGATCAAATTGCGTCGATCCAATTAATGTCTTAACAAAATCATTCAAATGTACTTTACTAAAAATATTCAACCTGCCATCACTGACTTCTTCTTCCACCTCCGCTACTGATTCTGTCGTTGCAACATGACGATTATGAAATGCAAGCAATGCACCTAATGCACGTTCAATTGAATTCGCACCCTCCTGAGCGGTAATAGAATCAGAGATAATTTGTATTTCTTCACCTTCATCTTGGCTAGGTGAAAATTCTTCATCATTTGTTACTATTTCAGCAAAACGATCAATGCGTTCTTCCATATCAATCAGCAAACGCGTTGGCGGCGCTTCCACTTTCAAAAATTGATTGATACGTATTCGTTCTGGCGGGGCAGGATTTGCAAAAAACATTCGTGCACGAATGATTTTTGATTTGAAAAATATATGTGCTTCACCTTCGCGTTGATCCTTCAAATCTTGCAAATCAATACGTTGACGTTTTTCAGAAGAAGCACTGCGGCTGTCCATATAATTATTTAGTAAACTGCCGGCATTGGTTTGGAAAGAATCTACTTTAGTCACATAAGATTCGCCAGCGGTTTTTTGGAAAAATTCCCACGTTTCCATTGGATCTTCAAGTTTCATACAAATTTTGATGTTCGTGTTTGCGCCGATAGATGCCGCTTCTTCTTTAGAAGCTTTTTGAAACGCTGGTAAATCTTGCCCAGCAAAAATAACGGAGAAACCTAATGAACGAGCCTGCGCAGGCACCACAGCAAAACCTTTCACTGCATAATAACCATATTCATCAAGAATACACATATATGGCGTGTTTGCTGTCGTTGGTTTTCGTGCAATCACTTCGCGATAAGTACCTTCAACTGAATCACCCAAACCTGCTGCCATCATTGCTTTTAATGAAGCGATAATTACTTTTCCTAAGCTTGACAATTCTTCTGGTGATTTTTCTAATGCAGGCAATAACACAACTAAAATACGTCGATTTAATACCACATCCTTCAAGTCCACTTCAGCTAAATTAACCCGAATAATATGGCCATAAGTATCAGCTAAGGAACCAAACACACGTGTTAATTGCATCGTAATAAAACCATGCTGTTCTAATACTTGCGAACCTTGTTTGCCTTTTTTGGAACGGTCATAACCTGGCAAGTTAATAATGTAGTTAGTAATCGGCTCAAGAATTAAATCAGGCGCATCTGATAATGTCACCGGTTCTTGATTATCGCGCGGAAAAATCTTATCCATCGCAATTGCTTCAAGTCGAGGAAGCTCAAAATAATTTCGAATTGTGTTTGCGTCTAATAATAATTTTCCTTTATCACGCATATACACAAGCACTTTCATTAATGCTTCAACAAACACAATGGCGCGGCCCTTCCACATATCGCCATCAGAACTTTGACTACCTGAGTCCATTAAACTAACTACTAGCTGCGTCAACATGCTAGACGAACCGTTACAAAATGGATTCATGGTATTTGATAATCTTTTTTCTTGCGCACCAATCACATCGCGCGCACCGGTCATAAAATTAATTAGCAATAAATCATCTTCACGTCCCATGGTGCGGCACATT
>CAZKUQ010000057.1:0-11826 GCA_964555965.1 uncultured Coxiellaceae bacterium | reverse complement strand
GCTGTGCTCCTCGCAATGACGATGAGTTGTCTTTAGATACCCCATGAACGGTCGACGATGAGTTGTCTTTAGATGCCCCGTGAACGGTAACGGATCATGTTAGGAGCTGGCGCAGTTTTAGAATATATTAATCTTCAGGAGACCATTATTACCCATCACTCAATTAATCGATGGTCAAGCATAAAAGGTTATCAAAATGAAAACTTCTACCATGTTAAATGCTTTGTTGAAAAAACATAGCTTCTTTTTTTTAATAATATTGTCATTTTTTCTGCAAGCCTGTAGCACTGTCACCACTTACAATCCATTACCTAAAAATTTAGAAAGTCACGCGGAAGTACCTGGTTTTCCTGGTGTGCGAGCATGGGGAGATGTACATAGTGATGATTTAGAAAAAAGTGCAGTTGAGTCGATCAATCAAGAAAGAAAAGCAAATCATGGTAAATTGGGCACTGAAGTAAATGCGTTAGCACTTTCCGGTGGTGGTGCAGATGGTGCATTTGGGGCTGGCATTGTCTATGGATGGTCAAAAGCAAAAAAGATGCCTAAATTCAAAATTGTTACTGGTATTAGTACAGGCGCTTTAATTGCTCCCTTTGCATTTCTGAGCCCCCGATATGATGAAAAAATGAAAACGGTTTACACCTCCATGTCTGATAAAGATATTTATAGTCAATATAGTCTGTTTACAATTGCTTTAGCATTTATGCACATTAAAGAATTATCTTCTTTAGCTGATAGTAAGCCTCTAGCACAATTGATCGCAAAAGTAGTCGATGAAAAAATGTTACGAGAAATTGCTGCTGAACACAGAAAAGGAAGACGATTATTGATTGGCACCACACAATTAGATGCACAACGTCTTGTTATTTGGGATATGGGTCAAATCGCAAATAGTCGGCGCAAAAATGCATTAGCATTATTCCGAAAAATTTTACTCTCCTCTGCCTCAATTCCAGTTTCTTTTCCACCGCAATATTTTGACGTTGTCGCAGATGGTAAAAATTATAAAGAAATGCATGTTGATGGCGGAGTTGAAGCACAAACCATGCTATTAGAAAGTGCGCTTTATCCTTTTTCAAGTTTAGGTGCTGTTTTAAAAGGCACGCCTCGACATCGTACGATGTATATTATTCGCAATGATAAAGTAAAACCGGTATGGGAAGATGTAAAACCGCAACTAAAATATATTGCACTACGTTCAATTAGCTCTCTGATACGATCACAAGGAATAGGTGATTTTTATCGTTTATATGCTTATTCACAGCGTTTTGATATTGATTATAACCTTGCGTATATACCGCCTGCTTTCAATGTTGAAGCGAAATCAGAGTTTGATCAATATTACATGACTAAATTATTTGGATTTGCGTCTAAATTAGGAAGCTCTGATATTGCCTGGCACAAATATCCGCCAGGATTTGAACCAACTACTGCCTGAGTATTATGCATTTATTCCTAGTTTTTTCTCGAGCAAAAGCATAAAAATTTTAAGGACACAAATAATATTATAAATGTTGTAAAAAACAAACAAAATAGATCTTTTTTTTAATCAAACCTTTAAAAATACGATTAATATCAATCAAAAACACGGATCACTTCAACGGTTGGGAAATGTTCTTTCACTGAAGAAGTATCTTCATCTTGAAATAATAATTTTAAATTAGGGCCTGCATCTTCGGTAAAATAAAGTTGTAATCCTTCATGTCGCAAACGCCATACTTGATGCATCATCTCAATTGTTTCTGGCAAGAAGTAACAAATCGGCGGCCAGCTACTTAACATGGTTGCATGCATGGTTAATGCGTTTGATTCTGCCGTACCACCCAATAAAGCAAAATTTTTTACTTTCATGGCTTGCTTAAAAATAGCCATATCTTGCAACACTTTTTTCGGCCAATTGGCATATAAAATGCTGCTGTTTGTTGTTCGCATCATCGCATCACGTGATGAAATCGGTTTTTCCGCATTACTAATCGGTAAAATCCCCACACATAAAGAAGGCCATTCGACATTTAACGGTTCTGCATAACTATCCATCCCATCATGACGACTACCTGCATGCCATTCGACAAAGCCCGACCAGAATGATCGAGTCGCACTGCCACTGCCAAGTCGCGCCAAAATGGATAAGTCGCGCGTGGCTAATTGCCAATCAAAAAAGTCATTTAAAGCAGAAACTAATGATGCAAATCCGCAAGCAGAAGAAGCAAGACCTGCTGCAACAGGAATATTCATTTTGATATTAATATGTAAATACCATTGTGTATCTTGACGAAATAAATCGAGAAATTGGCTGGTACGCTTGGCAAAAACACTTTCAGAATCAACTGGCGTGCCATTCAGAATAATGTAGTCTCTATTTTCATTATGCAATCGCAGCTCCGTCATCGCCCCTTTATCTGGAAGAGAGACAGAAAGACTTGATGTCGCAGGCAAATTTAATTCGATATCACGCTTGCCCCAATATTTGCATAACGCAATATTAGTTGGTGAAAATGCGAGTCCTGATTCACGTTGCGGCTGCTGGTGACGCCCTTGCAAAAAATATCGTACAACATCTATTTTTTTCACGTTATCAGAATTAATCACCCTTCACTCCTTGTAATGTCATGTTAACTGCAATATGTTGTGCATGATGAAATTGATTTTCCACTTCACCAAGTGCAACAACACAATCGCCCATGCCTGATCCAGAAATTTTCGCACCAACTATTTGCGGCTGCTTGCGCAAATGATCAATCATATCACGCATCATTGGCAAGCTCACACCTAAGGATTCCATCAATCCTTGTTGAATATTCATTATTGCACCTAATGCTTGCCAATCTTGTTTACGTGCATATGCTATTCCTTCTTGCGCACATTGCCCAATGGCATGACAAAGATGGCGAAAAACTTCTGGATGTGGTGCAAAACGTGTTTGCACTTGTTTAATGGCTTCTGTTGTCGGCGTTTTAAATCCAGCATATAAAGCGATAATGGGATGTGTTATCGCTATTCTTTCTGCTGCTAATGGCTGCATTTGATATCCCACTATTCCGCCATAAACAGAAGCAGCGACATCTGCACCTGAACCAACACCTTGCACGGTGCGCACCGCCATACGGCCTTGACGCAATAAATCTTGCGGTGTCATTTTAGTACGCTGCCATGCTGCTAATGTTGCTAATGTTGCAACTGTAACGGCTGCTGATGAGCCAAATCCAATCTGATCGGAAAAATCCGCGCGGATGTCAATTCGGCAACCACGACGCATTTTTCCTTCGTATTGTTTTAATGCACCTAACACATATTGAAATGGTTTTTCTATCGTTAATTGCGATAAATTTGTTTGATATTGTCCGTGTGTATCCGAATAAATTTCTATCGTGTCATCTGAATTGGGTGTTAATGTCACGTGAATACGCTTATCGACAGCGCACACCAATGCAGGTTTACCATGTAACACGGCATATTCACCTAACAACATTAATGAACCAGGCGCTGACGCTTTATACAACATGTATACCTCGAGTTTCGCCCATAATGCGTGTCCACTGGTAACCGTATTGTTGGCAAAGCATCGATAATTTGCTTTCATCATTTATCATGACTAACACAGCCCCTGCTTGATCACCCATTACTGCTCCCGCACCACAAATTTTTGCAGCCCCTTCTGCTGCTTCAATAGCAGCAACAAATTGCTGAATTTTTTCTGGTACCACACCAATTCGCACTAATAATTGATGATTCACACGCAGGGCTGAATAAATTGTTGTTAATTGATTTTGCTGAAATGCTTGGTCAAGCGCATTGGTAACAGCAGCAAAATCATGGCCAATTTGGCTATGTTGAAAATGTGTTGTTACTTTTTCAACGCATTCGCCGGTTGATGTGATTGGTGCACCGGTATTAATGAGATACATCGAACACGTTGGTATCATGCGTGCATTAATTTTTCCATCATGCAAATATAAACAGCCGCCGCTTAACGCCACACGCAAATCCAAGCCGCTTGAATGACCGTGCTGCATATTTTCTGCTTCTAATGCAACATTAAATAATGTTTCAGTCGATAATGGAATTTGCAAATGATTGGATATTGCTTGCATGACACTTAAAATCGTTGCAGCAGAAGATCCCATCCCACAACCAATTGGGATATCAGATTGCACATGAATTTTCACACCATGCGGAATAGTCACATTCAATGTTTCTGCAAACACACCTAATGCAAACTGTGCTAATTCAAATGGTTTGTGTAACACTTCACGAATGCTGTACTCACCGCGAATAAATTTATGATATTTACGTTTAATTCGACTTTTTAAATCATGTAATGCGGCAAAACTTAATTGGCTACGATGTGCTAAATCTGATAAATCAAATAAAATATTGGGTAAACGTTCACGCGTTACTCTTGCTATCACGTAACGATTCACTGCCATCGCAAGCGCTGGATGGCCATGCACAACCGCATGCTCACCGGATAAAATTAATTTTCCGGGTGCATAAACTTTCATGGTGTTGCCTGCACAAATTTAAACATTTTATTTTGCTCGCATTCGTATTCAACTTCGACTTTCAGCTTTGCAACGCAAAAACTGCAATAGCCACTAAGATCCCCGCTTTCGCGGGGATGACAATAAAGATGCGAAAAAATGATGTCACACAGCCATTTTTTGCATGTTGATATCTTGGTTTTCTGTCGCGACTAAATGCATAGAAGAAATTTTTTCATAAATACGTTTATGTTGCTGCATGCGCGTTAAGCGAAATAAACCAACATTATGTTCAGGTACCATTTGTTCGCTACCATCTTCTGCATATTGAAACGCAAAGAAATCAATATATTGTTCGTAAGATAATTTGGTACGTGACGCTAATAAATGAGCATGATAATTAGAATGTAGCGCTTCACGATAAGTTGGTTGCACAATTCCACTAAAATATTCTGCAACGCAGCCTGAGCCATAACTATAAAAACCAATACGCTGATTGGCTAAATTTTCTTGTACACCATCTAATAAAGAAGCAAGACTGATATACAATGCTGCCGTATAACTATTACCAATTTGACGGCCATACGCGAGGCCATGTTGAATTTGTTGCTCACTAATTTCTGTTGATAAATGGTCGTAACCATTCATTTTCAACATACTCTGATGTGCTTTTTCCACTAAGCGCGGTACAGGTGTGTGATAACAAAAATAAGCATGATCAATAAATCCGCGGCCTGATAAGTTTTTATAATCAGTCCATGTTTTTTCTAACATAGATAAATATAATTTACTTGAATATTTTCCTTCGACTAAGGCTTCGTGCAAATAATTCGGACGCCAAAAATCCATCACATTATCAGTGATCACACCATATTCTGATTCGAAAGCTAGTACACGTGGATTAACTGATAACACCATTGCAATGGCACCACAGCCTTGTGATGATTCACCTGGTGTATTCAATCCATAACGTGCAATATCAGAAGCGATGAGCAACACTTTTTTATCGGGATTTTCGCGCAAAAACGGCAGGGCTAATTGCAACGCAGCAGTTGCGGCGTAACAAGCTTGCTTTAATTCGACCACACGACATCGTGCGGATAAGCCTAATAAGTGATGAACATAAATACCTGCTGCTTTTGATTGATCGATACCAGATTCAGTGGCAAATAACAGCATGTCAATTTCATTCATATCAATATCTAATAATGCTTGATGTGCAGCATTGGCAGCCATCGTGATTATATCTTCGCCTGGTGGCGGTACTGACATCGAATATTGTCCGAGCCCTACGTGATATTTTTCTGGATCAATGCCGCGTGCTATGCCAAGTGTTGCTAAATCTAATGCATATCGAGATGTGTAAACTGCTAAGGTATCAATTCCAACTGTCATCACTCTTTAGTCCTTCTTATGATTCATCCGTTCTAATTTTATATGGCTGCGCATCAATTCACCTTGATTTGTTTGCGCAGCTAATAATGATAATTCACCACACAACACAGCTGATGAAGCAATAATCGCAAGACGTCTTGCATTTTCACCTGGTGTACGATTTTCAAGACAACCTAATAAAGCCAAATTATCGCGCACAAAATCTAATTCTTTACCATTACCAACTGTGCCAACAATCACATTAGGTAATGTCACTGAAAAATATAAATCATCATTGCGCACTTCAGTGTGCACAATGCCTTGCGAACCTTCGATAATATTGGCTGCATCTTGTCCGGTTGCTAAATAAAAACCTAATAACATATTGGCAAAATGCGCATTCGCCGTACGTAAGCTACCGGCGACTATATTGCCAATTAAATTCTTTTTAATATTAAGATCAACCATTTTTTCTGGCGTTGTTCGTAAAAGTCGTCGACATAATTCACGTGAAATGGTCACTTCTGCAATCACATTTTTACCGCGACCTAAAATCCCATTAACTGCAGAGGCTTTTTTATCCGTGCAAAAATTTCCCGAAATAGAAACATAATGCAATGTTGGATATTGTTGTAAAATCCAATTCAGCAAATGATCTGACGCAAGTGTCACCATGTTGTGACCTGCTGCATCGCCAGTTAAAAATTCGAAACGTAAATATAAAAGAGATCCAACAATTTGAGCGTGCAGATCGATGAGCTTGGCAAAACGGCTACACTTACTCACGATATTTTGTAATGTATCACGCTGTTGTTGAATATTGAGATAAACTGCATAAACTTCTGCTGCTGTATCCGCTTCTACTAATACTGAACGAGTCATGCGCTCATCAATAATGGTTGCGTGAATACCACCCGCTTGCGTGCAAACGCGCGCGCCACGATGCGTAGATGGCCACAAAGGAGATTCAAATGTTGCTAATGGCAAAGGTATATCAGCATTAAATTCAGTGCTAATAATTTTCACAGGACCTACCACGCGCATGGGAATAGCAGCGACTGGTTCGGTACCGCTTTGGTGCATCTCTGTTTTATAGATAGTCTGATGGCGCATATTTTTCTTGAAATCAGTGAGCCTAGGGGCTATAACAGGCACCCATTCTACTGGAAAATCTGTAATGACAGCAACCGAATACGTTGTTTTAGTCGATGAAAATGATCGCGAAGTCGGCCTTGCCGAAAAGCTTGTTGCGCATGAAAAAAATTTATTGCATCGCGCCTTTTCTATTTTCATTTTTCAGCTAGAAAATCCTCAAAAAATATTATTACAACAACGTGCTTTGCATAAATATCACTCAGGCGGACTCTGGACGAATACCTGCTGCTCCCACCCCAGACATGACGAAGAAATAACCAAATCTGGACAGCGACGATTGCAAGAAGAATTAGGATTCTCGACTGAACTCACCGATATTGGCTGGTTTCATTACAATGCTCATTTTGAAAACGGCTTAGCTGAAAATGAGGTTGATCATGTTTTAACCGGGTCAATTTCTTCGCAAACGATAATCACCCCCGATCCTGGTGAAATTCATGCTATTCGTTGGGTGGATATTGCTGATTTAAAATGCGAATTAGCAGCTCATCCTGAAACATTTACACCGTGGATTAGGCGAGCGTTAGCCTTAGCACTCTCACGGCCAAAATAATATTTTTTGTGAATCAATTAATTTGCGAAAGTCATCGCTAATTGTCCCCGCATCGACAATATCTACTTTATAAGGCAAAGATGATTCTTCAAAATCGTTGTTTAATTTAGCTATCAAATTCAAGCTAATTGGCGAACCAATATCGATTAATAAATCAATATCAGAAAATTTTTTTGCAAAACCAGTTACTCTCGAGCCAAAAAGCCATACGGTTGCTTTTACAGGTAAATGACGCTGCAGTATATTACGTACAATTTCGACTTCATGATTTGACAATGCAATTTGTTTTTTCATGATGATGAAGATAAATCCAGTTTTTTTATATCTCTCATGCTGTCACCTTTTTAAATCCATAGACAGGAAATTGCTGACAAAGCTTTAATACATTTGATTTTACTTTCTCAATCAATTGAGCATTATTAATATCATCTAAAATATCACACATCCAATTAGCAACTATTTCACATTCTTTTTCTTTAAAACCACGTGTGGTGACTGCTGGCGAACCAATGCGCAAACCACTGGTGATAAAAGGTGATTGTGGATCATTTGGCACTGCATTTTTATTTGTCGTAATGTAAGCTCGACCCAATGCTGCTTCCGCATCTTTGCCAGTGATTTTTTTATCGATTAAATCAATCAACATCAAGTGATCATCTGTACCGCCGCTCACCACTTTAAACCCGCGTTGCATCATGGTTTTTGCCATCACGCGAGCATTATTTAAAATTTGTTGTTGATAGATTTTAAATTCAGGCTGCAATGCTTCTTGAAAAGCGACTGCTTTTGCTGCGATCACATGCATCAGAGGCCCGCCTTGTCCACCTGGAAAAACAGCTGAATTTAATTTTTTTTCTAATTCAGCATTCGCTTTTGCTAATATCATACCACCGCGCGGACCACGCAATGTTTTGTGTGTAGTCGTGGTTGTCACATCTGCAATTTGTACTGGCGACGGATATAATCCAACTGCAATTAAACCGGCAATATGCGCCACATCTGCCATCATCATGGCGCCCACACTGTCTGCAATATCACGAAAACGCTGCCAATCGACTACTCGTGAATAAGCTGAAAATCCCGTCACAATTAATTTTGGTTGATGTTCTTTGGCTAATTTTTCCGCTTCATCATAATCAATCTCACCTGTTTCGGGATGTAATCCATAAGAATAAAATTTGTAAAGTTTTCCAGAAAAATTGACGGGTGAACCATGCGTTAAATGACCACCATGTGCAAGACTCATGCCTAACACCACATCACCTGGATTAATCATCGCTGCATAAGCGGCAGCATTAGCTTGTGAACCAGAGTGTGGCTGCACATTAGCATAATCAGCGTCAAATAATTTTTTAGCGCGCTCAATCGCTAATTTTTCAGCGACATCGACAAATTCACAGCCGCCATAATAACGCTTGCCTGGATAGCCTTCTGCATATTTATTGGTAAGCACTGAACCTTGGACTGCTAACACCGTTGGACTTACATAATTTTCAGATGCAATTAATTCAATATGTTCTTCTTGACGTTGTTTTTCATTTTCAATCGCTTGCCAAATCTCATGATCAAATTCACGTAATGGTTCTTTCGGAAACATTTTTTTATCCTCTTTCTAATGCCTAAAACAACGCGTGCCGGTAAATACCATACTAATACCATGCTCATTGCACGCCGTAATCACTTCTTCATCACGCACTGATCCACCTGGTTGAATCACTGCGCGTATACCAGTATTTGCAATGCGATCAATACTATCTCGAAATGGAAAAAATGCATCGGATGCTAAAATAGTATTTTGTAATTTATCTGTCGCTTTGCGCACAGCTAAATCGACTGCATCAATGCGTGATACTTGCCCCGCGCCAATACCAATTGTCATATTATTTTTTGCAATTAAAATACCGTTTGATTTAATGTGTTTTAACACGCGCCAAGCAAACATCATGGATTGCAAATCATCCTCATTTGGTTGTGTCTCTGTCACCACTTTCATGTCAGATAAATTAATAACTTGCGGATCTTTTTCTTGCAGTAATAATCCACCAGTAATGAATTTCATTTCCCAAGCATTTTTTGTTTGAGATTGCAGCTCTAATACACGTAAATTTGGTTTTGTTTTTAAAATTGCTAATGCCTCTGCTGTGTAAGATGGAGCAAGTACTACTTCCATAAAAATAGCAGCAATTGCTTCGGCAATTTTTTTGGTACACGGACGATTAAGCGCAATAATGCCGCCAAACGCAGACAAAGGATCTGCATGATAAGCACGAGCATATGCTTCATCAATATTTTCTGCCGATGCCGCGCCGCATGGGTTTGCATGTTTTACAATCACACAGGTTGACATAGTAAATTCGTTGACACACGTAAATGCTGCTTCTGCATCTAAAATATTATTGTATGACAGTGGTTTTCCTTGATGTTGTTTTGCTGATAACACACCATTTTTTTCTTGTTCGAAGTGATAGGCACAAGCTTTTTGATGTGGATTTTCCCCATAACGCAACTCAGCCATTTTTTCTAAATGTAAATGAAGATGTTTTGGAAAATCTGTTGTTTCATGATGTGAAAGAAAATAATCGTGAATCATGCTGTCATATGATGAAGTTAATGCAAATGCTTTTTGCGCTAAATTTTTTCTTGTTTCGTCAGATAATGTTTGTTGATCCTTTAATTCAGATAATATTACTGAATAATCAGCAGGATCAGTCACCACACCAACCCATGCAAAATTTTTGGCTGCTGCTCGCACCATCGTTGGGCCGCCAATATCAATATACTCAACTGCTTCTTGCCAATTCATTTTTTTTTGTACCGCTTGATTAAACGGATAAAAATTAACAACAACTAAATCTATCCATTGAATATTATGTTGAATTGCTTCTTCTGCATGTTCATCACGTTTACCTAAAATTCCGCCATGAACTTTTGGATGTAGGGTTTTAACACGCCCATCTAACATTTCTACCATGCCTGTGATTTCTTCCACTTGGCGATGTGGAATATTAGCCTTTTTTAATACTTCACTCGTCCCACCTGTCGAAATAATTTCTATTCCTAATTTAACTAAGGCGTTAGCAAACTCTGTCACGCCTATTTTATCTGATACAGACATTAATGCATGTTTTACCGGATATTTTTTCATGATGATCTCTAGTTATTGTTTACGGTTGGGGATTACGCATTCATCGAATACTAATTCACCCTACTACACGAATGATATTCGCGTATTATAACGACATCTTCCAAAATGATCATTGACTAAATACCTCAAGACACTATTATATTCACTCACTTACTAGAACAAAAAGAAGTCAACTATGCAAAAACTCAGTTTGAAATATTATGGTCTATTTATTTTCATCATTTTTAGTTGGGCACTCGGCTGGCCAGCTAATAAAGTTGGCCTGATGTACATGTCACCGCTTTGGTATACCGCTACTCGGCTCATTATTGGTACTGCTACGATGATGTCTCTTGTTATTGCGGTTGGTAAATTTGCTTTGCCGCAAAGAAGAGATATCCCTCTCATTCTCATTATTGGATTATTACAAATCAGTTTCTATATTTTACTTGCCAATTATGGTCTTGCTTATCTTCCAGCAGGTCGCGCGTCATTAATTGCTTACACTACGCCGCTTTGGGTAATGCCTGCGACAGTATTAATTTTTCACGAACAAGTCGGAACATTCAAATGGATTGGATTTATTCTTGGCACAGCAGGTTTAGTGATTTTATTAAGTCCTTGGGAAATTAATTGGGCAGATGGTTATGTTTTATTTGGCAGTGCCATGTTACTGCTAGCCTCATTGTCCTGGGCCATTTCCATGCTGTGCGCGCGCTACATGCGGTGGAATAAAACGCCGCTTGAACTGATGCCCTGGCAACTACTGATAGGGACACTACCAATTTTATTATTGGCAGTAACCAAAGAACCTTCTATCACGGTGCATTGGAATTTACCGCTGGTATTATCACTTGTTTATACAGGTGTGTTAGTCACTGGTCTTTCTTATTGGAGTGGTGTGGTAGTCAATAAAGAATTGCCAACCATTATTGTTTCGCTGGGATTTTTGATTGTTCCGGTTTTTAGTATTGCACTTTCAGCTATGTTTATGCATGAGCCCATTAATATCCCAACGGCAACGGCTATGCTCATGATATTCTTTGGGCTTGTGTGTGTAGTATTGTAATGTATTCGTTCAGAGGTTATCTTTACTGAACGCAAAACGTTTAAGCGCGAGACAAAGTTGGACGAAA
>CAZKUQ010000056.1:0-12424 GCA_964555965.1 uncultured Coxiellaceae bacterium | reverse complement strand
GGGATGACACAACTCTTGGTTGCAGTGATAACGGAGAGTGTATGTACAACTGTGTCATTCCCACGAAAGTGGGAATCACGCGATGGATCCCCGCTTTCGCGGGGATGACGTAACATTCGTGACACAGGTAAGTAAACTCTCTCTCATAACTCAAATCATAGTCACCGAGACGACATGTATCCAATGACAAGCCATACGACAGAAAACACTTTAGAAAGAATCACTCCCATTGCAAAACAAATTGGTATTACACGCATTGCCAACATCACTGGCCTTGATCATATTGGCATTCCTGTTGCCAATTGTATCCGTCCTAATGCAAAGCATTTATCTGTTTCACAAGGAAAAGGCGTTAATTGGGAGTTAGCAAAAATCTCCGCAATCATGGAATCAATTGAAGCTTATCATGCTGAAAATCCGCAGGAAGCTGACTTATTTGGCACGTTTAATGATTTACAGCTTCAGCACAATATTATTCATCCTCGTTATTTTGCCAATCAATTTTTTGATTGCTCGCTTGAGTCAGTTAATTTACCTTGGATTTGGAGCACTCATTTAATTAGCAATCAATCAATACTCATTCCACATGATGTGATTTGTTTAGATTCTAGCAAGCCATTACAACATCGCTGGTTATTCAATGTAACCTCCAATGGTCTTGCTGCTGGCAATACGAAAGAAGAAGCCATGCTGCATGCGCTTTATGAAATCATTGAACGTAATACACTAACAAACTGGAAAAAATTATCTTCAGCAGAAAAAACTCATTCGCAAATTGATTTAACCAGCATCACCTCTGAAATAAATCAAGCTTTATTAAATAAATTTTCACTCGCTAATATTCAAGTCACAATATGGGACATTACTTCGCATTTACCTATTCCAGCTTATTATTGCATGATTACTGATGATCATAGCTACCGAAATTTAGGTGTATTTTTTGGCTCTGGTGCACATCATTCGGCTGACATTGCTTTAATGAAAGCCTTACTTGAAGCTGCGCAATCGCGATTAACTTTTATCGCAGGAACGCGTGATGAAATATTTCCACATTATTATGCGGGTAAAAAAAATAATTCAAATTCATTTATCTTAGTAAATGGAAATAAAAAATTTATTTCTAATAATAATTGGTTAATGACAGTTGATGAGCTCATTAATGACTTAATTCATCATTTAATGCAAAATCATTTTCAACAAATTATTTTGCTAGATCACACTAAAAAAGAATTAAACATTCCTGTCGTACACATTTTTATTCCGGGGATGTCATGAATCACACTACTCTTGTTTTTGTTGGCCCAACAATTCCTCTGCTTAAGGCACAAAAAATTTTACCAGGGGCAACTTTTTTACCCCCAGTAAAATGTGGTGATTTGTTGCAAGTTGCGCGATTAAAACCTCGTATCATCGGCATCATCGATGGCACATTCGAACATACAGCCGCTGTGTGGCACAAAGAAATTTTGTGGTGCTTAGAACAAGGTATCACGATTTATGGCGCAAGTAGCATGGGTGCGTTAAGAGCAGCTGAATTAGATGCTTACGGCATGATTGGCATTGGAAAAATTTATCAAGCTTTTCGCGATGGCATATTAAATGATGATGACGAAGTTGCAGTTGCTCATACACCAGGCCCTGATTATGCGACACTGTCTGATCCCATGATTAACATCCGCGCAACACTGACGGAAGCAAGTAATCAACATATTATTAGCGATAACACACATGATCAACTCATTAAACTTTCAAAAAATACTTTTTATCAACATCGGCATCTTGCTTCGCTAATAATGAAACTTTCACCATCCGATGAAATGTTTGCATTGCAGCAATGGTTAGTTAACGATAATTATATTGATTTAAAACAGCGTGATGCTATTTCGTTGTTTGAACATTTGCGTGAACGCGAACATCATCAAACACAAAAAAACCAAACACATCAAACCGTTTATTTGCGTACACTGAACATAGATACGTTATGCAAGCCATTAAGCTTTCAAGAAATCACTCTTCCATCTCATGAACAAACTGCAAAAAATGCTACGAAACTTGGCGAAGGAAACAAACTTCTTGTGACTCTTGCACGTTTACTATCAACCGCCTATTGTTATGCGAAAGAAAATAATTTGTTGCAATCCAACGCAGAAACACAAGAAAATAATTATTTAAACAGAATGAAATGGATAAAAGGTCTTATTCATGCCGCAGCAATAAATAGCCAAAATTTCAATGAATACCTGTCGAATAATATTTTAAAACTAAGCATGCTATATGCACATCAACACGATAATAAAATATCGGAATTAATGGCAATCATTTGGACCGCACTCGAATATTTTATTCGAAACGATACGGTTGATTTTCAATTATCATCACTCGCACTCGAGCATTTTTCCACGCAATTTCGGCGCAAAAATAATTTATTGACAGTCAAATCGATGACAGATTGGATGCAAAAACATCATCTGCAATTATTTGATTACGAACAACTGATAGCTTGCTACGCTTTATTTTCATTTTTTGTTTTACAAAATAATTTAATATTGCAAATGAATCATACTCACGAATTAGATAGCCCATGTTGGTTAATAGATGCATTGCATTTATCGGACACTTATTCAATCGAAAAATTTTTTGAATTTAGCATAAATAAAAATATTTTCAAATAACAAAATCTTAGCAACATTTGTTTAAGTATTAAATTCTGAAAAATTTTAATCTGTTGCTTTATTTTTAATACTGCTTTAATTCTCACTCCATCAAGTTTTAAGGAAAAGTCATGTCAGCAATGGAGCCGCTGTGTCATTTATTTGGCACTAACCATCGTTATTTCTCGAAAGAAGAAAATATTTTATTAGAAGCTGAATTATTTGTTCGTGTCTGCGAAGAATTAAAATTCATTCTTCGTGACAATCTTAAAAATTATTTTTGTGTATTGAAATTCACTACTGAAATGGAGAACGCTATGCTGGAAAGTAATTTCGCTCGCTTGATATTACAAGATATATTATCGACTGATGACTATACTTTGAATGGGATTGCTCATTACACCAATACACACGAAGATGTGGTGACAGAAGTAGCAACAGGACAAAACACAAATCCTTCTGCTTTATTTTTACGAAAAATAATTGAATTGCATCGGTCAGTTAGGCAGGAGTTATATATAAACATTATGAAAAAAATTGCCGCTCAGTATTGTTCTATTTAACTAACATCCCCGTACATTTTTTTGTTAAATCACCCTATATTTCAACAAAAATTTGTGCGGGATCTGATAATAAACTATCTCAACGCTTCTTCAATGCGTAAACGCAATTCAGCTAATTGCCCATGAAAAAAATGACCTGCTTCAGGAAAACGAATAATTTTTGGTGGTGGAATACGACTTTCTGCCCAGGCATAAACTGCTTCGGGTGGCACCACATCATCTTGATCACCTTGTACTAGCACCCACTGACACAAAATCGGCGGCAAATATTGCATAGGAAAATGCTGCACAGCAGGGGCGACTGTTACTAATTTCTTGACTGGCACCATTGTTGCTGCTTTTGCTGCAATATAAGCACCAAATGAAAATCCAGCGAGCCAAATTTCTTGTTTACTATTTTCTCGATGCACCCAATCAATGACTGCTAACAAATCATCTAATTCGCCATTACCATTAGCAAAATGCCCATCACTTTTTCCTACACCGCGAAAATTAAACCGTACGGTTGTTGCACCTAATCCTTGAAATGTTTTGGCAAGGGTTGTCACCACTTTATTATTCATCGTGCCACCATAAAGCGAATGTGGATGACAAATGATTCCCCACACACCAGATGGCTCATCTGCTGCTTCAACAGCAATTTCTAATTGTCCAACCGGACCATGAATTAATGTTGTATTTTTTACTTTGGTTGAAATCATATTTTTTTACCGCTAGCTTTATTTAATCGATCGCGAATCGCATCCCATTCGGCTGTTTCAGGTACCATTTCAATTATAATACGTTCATATTGTTGATGATCCAAGCATCGCAAGGTGTGATAAAGATCATGAGCATACTGTGTTGCAGATGATGGCATGACAATAAAAGCTATGGGCTTATTTTTAACTGAAATTAGCTGTTTTTGCCGCGTCAAAATGACCATTGGTAAAGAATTTTTTTCACGTTCGGACACCCATTTTTGTATGTCTTCTGGCGCGATTAATTCGGTTTTTGTGGTTGGTGCATAGTGCAAATGATGCGTGCCCGGCGCGCGAATTTCTGTGTTATTTTGCGTTAAAATCGGCTCATGTAACACCGCCTCTAGCATGGTTTTATTAATCATTCCCGGCCGTAAAATTCGTGGTTTTTCTGTATTGGTCATATCAATAATCGTTGATTCCACCCCCACATCGCACACGCCGCCATCGAGAATTAAATCAACTTTTTGCCCCAGTTCTTCACGCACATCTTCTGCTGTGGTTGGGCTTAAATGGGTGAATTGATTCGCTGAAGGCGCAGCAATTCCACCCCCAAATTGCTGCAATAATTGTTGTGCAATGGGGTGGCGCGGAATGCGTAATCCTATTGTATTTTGCCCGCCAGTTAACGCATCTAACACGTGATTTTTTTTCTTAAAAATCATTGTAAGAGGCCCTGGCCAAAAGCTTTTTGCCAGTTTTTTTGCCTGCGGTGATACATCGAAAGCCCAATCAAAAACCTGTTCGAGAGAGGCCAAATGCACAATTAACGGATGATTTTTAGGGCGATTTTTTGCGGCGAAAATCTTGGCGACAGCCGCCTCATTGGTAGCATCTGCGCCCAAGCCATACACCGTTTCGGTAGGAAAAGCGACAAGCCCGCCAGCACGTAAAATAGCCACCGCTTGATTCATTTGATCGGTTATTTTCATAGCAAAACATGGGAAAAATTCATTAAGTCCGGTAATATATCACTTTATCCTAACGATAGATAACTGAAAAAAAGCCTATGACCGACGCCCAACTTGCACTGAACGAATCGACACAAGAAATGTCGAATATTGTCCCCATTGCCACCATCAAAGGCCAAGCGGTTATCGAGGTACCCAAGGATTTATATATCCCGCCGGATGCCATGAAAGTATTTCTTGAAGCATTCGAAGGGCCACTGGATTTTTTGTTATATCTCATTCGCAAACAAAATATCGATATCCTTGATATTCCCATTGCTGATGTCACACGTCAGTACATGGAATATATTGATTTAATGCAAGGATTATCGCTGGAACTCGCTGCAGAATATTTAGTGATGGCGGCAATTTTAGCTGAAATTAAATCGCGGATGCTGTTACCTCGCGTCGTTGATGCGGAAAATAATGAAGAAGATCCGCGTGCAGAATTGATACGAAGGTTGCAAGAATATGAGCGCTATAAACAAGCCTCGGAAAACATCGACAAATTACCGCGATTAGAACGCGATAATTTTCCCGTTGAAGTTAGCGGCAATGAAATTGCCATTGAAAAACCAATGCCAATTGTGTCATTACAAGATTTAGTCGCAGCATTAGCTGATGTGATGAAACGCGCGGAGTTAAATGCAAGACATCAAGTGCAAATCGATGCCTTATCAGTGCGTGAAAAAATGACGCTCATTCTTTCTGCCGTGCAAGATAAAGAACATTACCTTTTTACTGATTTATTTAATCTGCAAGAAGGCCGGATAGGTGTGGTCGTCACCTTTCTTGCCATGCTTGAATTGCTGAAGCAAAGCTTAATTGAATTTGTGCAAGCTGAAGCCTTTTCTCCTATCTATTTGAAAACAAAGGTAGCTTAGTTTTCAGGTTTTGATAATATTTTTTTATAACGAAATGCTATTATAAAATTAAAGGATTGAAAGATAACGAGGTTGAAATGAGTGCTCCACGAACACAAAACACTGCAGGAAATATTGCAACTACCATGCGCAAAGAAGGCATGAGTACAGTGCAAATTCTTCGTGCGTTGTTTCAAGCACAAATTAATTTACGTGAAATTCGATCTTTATCTGATGGGCTCATTATTGATGTGCGTGCTGCTCAAGTGGCGGATACATTAAAAGAAACAGTGAATAAAACGATTAATAAATTAACTTCATTAAGTAATTTTATACAAGATAATATTGATCGGTTGCAAGCTAATAAACAAACCGCTGCTATTGCTAGTAGTTATGCGCAACAACAACAGCCATTAGGCACTGAGCTGCAAAAAACAACAGAAGAAGTCAAACAACTTCAAGCATCAACCAATAACTATATTCATGAATTACGCAAAAAAATTAGTGAACTTGCTACAAGAGTTAAAAACCAAAGCTTAAGCAAAATGGAAGTCATACAGAGTTTGAAGCTGCCGCAAGAAGAGTTATTAAAATTAGAAAAAGAATTGAAAAAAATAGAAGACAAACAAAAAGATTTATTAAACCAATTAACGATACTCGCAAACAATTCAGAAACATCAGCACGTGCTGTTGGCGGACCGAAACCAATGTCACAAACGCCTACACTAACATAATAATTTATTAGACTTCTTTCATGAGGCTAATTGCTGTTGCGGCATCAGCAAATGATGTAAACGAATACCCGTCATCCAAAGTGAAATAAAATAAATCGCAACGGCAGATAATAATAGAAATGCGAGATGTGAAAAACGCCACATCGCATGTTGCGTCAACCAAGTATTAATATCACCAGCGCCTATCCATAGCCAAATTCCTAATACTAAATTGGCTGCGATAATACGGATAGAAAATAATTTCCAGCCATCGCGTGGGCGATAATAGCCGCGCTTTTTCAAAAAATAAAATAAACAACTCGTATTAATTAATGCGGCAAGCGATGTTGCCAAAGCAATGCCAGCATGCGCGAGCGGCCAAATTAGCATGACGTTTAATAATATATTCGTCACCATTGCTATCACGCCGATGCGAACAGGCGTGCGCATATCATGCTTCGCATAAAAACCCGCTGCTAATACTTTTACTAACATAAATGGTGTAATGCCAATTGCAAAAGCCGTAAGGCTTTGGCGTGACATCAAAACAGAATGTGCATCAAAACGGCCATATTGAAACAGCGTGCTTAGCATGGGGCCAGAAATGACTGACAACGCTACACCCGCAGGGATACCGATAAGCAATACAGCTCGGAGCGCCCAATCGAGTGTGAGTGAAAAAGATTCTTCTGATTGCGTGGCATGATGACGCGATAAATGCGGCAAAATCACCGTTGAAATAGCTACACCAAACACACCTAGCGGAAATTCCATCAGACGATCCGAGTAATAAAGCCACGACACACTGCCCACCATTAGGAGTGATGCAAACAACGTATCGATCAGCAAATTCACTTGCCCTACTGAGACACCAAAGAGCGCCGGCACCATTAATTTCAACACGCGGCGGACGCCGGGATCACGAAAATTTATGCTAGGACGAGGGATTAAATGCAATTTTTTTAGAAATGGATACTGAAAGAAAAGCTGCACGACACCTGCAATAAATACACCCCATGCAAGCCCAATAATGGGCGCAGTAAATTGCGGAGAAAGCCAAAAAGCAGCGGCAATCATGCTGATATTTAAGAAAACCGGTGTGAAAGCGGCGACCCAAAAACGACTATAAGTATTTAAGATGGCGCCGGAAAAAGCAGTTAGAGAGATCAATAAAAGATACGGAAAATTGATGCGTAACATTGTCACAGCTAGGTTAAAACGCTCACCTTGCGTCTCAAATCCAGGGGCAAATAATCGCACCACCCACGGTGCACCAATGATGCCAAGTATGGTCACCACGAGTAATGCCACGCCTAATGTGCCGCCCATCGCGTTAATAAATCGATGTACTTCTTCGTGTGATTCTTTCTTCTGATACTCCGATAAAACAGGTACAAAAGCCTGTGAAAATGAGCCTTCAGCAAAGAGACGGCGCATAAAATTGGGGATTTTAAACGCCACGGAAAAAGCATCAAACGCAGCTCCCGCGCCAAATAAATGGGCTGTTACCATGTCGCGAATAAAACCAAATACACGAGAAATCATGGTCATACTGATCACGATGGAGGTTGATTTCACCAAATTTTTGCTCATGTTTTTACTATCTTTTTAGAGATTTAGCTGGCCATTTTACTATAAATTTTGCTGTAAATCCGCCAATATTAGGCTCATTTAAGATTGTCTTAATCG
Organism: uncultured Coxiellaceae bacterium; assembly: GCA_964555965.1. Lineage (GTDB taxonomy): Bacteria > Pseudomonadota > Gammaproteobacteria > DSM-16500 > DSM-16500 > Aquicella. The sequence goes on along the minus strand of CAZKUQ010000056.1, from coordinate 4,255 downwards.
TATTTTTATTGAGCTAAAAAAGACGATCAAAGCCCTTTTTTCAAAGCCCTTTTTTCAAATTGACAATCCGGCAAAAAGCGGGCATATTACGCACTCTTTTAAAAACCAATAGTAATCAAGAAGATTTTGGAGAATACCCTTGGCTAATACTAAGCAAGCGAAAAAACGCATACGCCAATCCGAGAAAAACCGGCAGCATAATGCTAGCATGCGTTCAATGCTCAGAACCTATATCAAAAAAGTTGTCACAGCCGTCGCCGCTGGCGATCAGAAAGCAGCAGAAACCTCTTTACAGCAAGCAACCCCGATTATTGATCGTATGGCAAGCAAAGGCATTATTCATAAAAATAAAGCCTCACGCCACAAGAGCCGCTTAACTGCTCATATCAAAAAAATGGGCGCAAAAGCAGCTTAACGTTTCAAGCCTCACTAAGACCCTGTTTGAGCAACTGTTCAGGCGGGGTTTTTTTATAAAACGTTCACGACCTGAACGAACGTCTGATCGCGCTTAAACGTTTTGCGTACATTAAAAATAACTCGTGGACGAATATTTTTTATATGGTAGGTTTGTGTTTCTGAACCATATCAGGCGGATTAAAATCGGGATTATTCTTCCATGGATGATCATTTTCCGTATGCATCACACCATCTTTTGATAGCAAAACACGCTGAGCCTCAAATAAGGTGGGGATGGTTTTTTTCGTTTTTTTAAAAGGCGGATAGATTGATTTTTCTACCATTTTGATGCCTATCGTTATAAGCTTCAAATAAAGTATAGACGTTTACCACTAGGTTTACATGCCAAATACATCGATCAAAATCACTGCTACCTTTTTAATTTTAGTCGCTACTTTATTTTGGGGCATGACTTTTTCTTTTATAAAAGATGCCGTTTCGACACTATCTGCATTCAATTTTTTATTCTGGCGATTTAGCATCGCCAGCATGTTGTTGCTCGCTATTTCTTATAAACAAATTCATTTTTTTAATCGTGAATTATTCTTTAAAGGAGTTTTACTCGGCATTTTTTTAGGCGGTACTGTCATTTTCCAAACGATAGGATTGCGTTACACACAAGCTTCAACTGCCAGTTTTATTGCCGGCTTATCAGTAATTTTGGTTGCGATTATCGCGTGTATCTTAGAAAAAAAACGTCCCACCATTAATATTATTTCGGCTATTTTTTTAACCATGCTTGGTATCGGATTGATAACTCTCACACCTCATTTAGAATTTAATATTGGTAATTTATGGATAATACTTTGTGAAATTTGTTTTGCCGTTTACATTCTTTTGGCTGGCAAATTTTCACATACGAATGAACCTATCACACTAACTTTCTTTCAATTACTTTGCATTAGCATCATCAGTGCTGTGATTAATTTTACTTTTGGTGATTTTTCCATTCCCATGCATACTAATTTATGGGTTTCCATTTTGTTTTGTGCGATTTTTGCATCCGTCATTGCATTTAATTTGCAATTGAAATATCAACGTTATGTTTCATCTACAAAAGCCGCGATTATTTTTGCATCGGAACCAATTTTTGCTACCATCACTGCAATTATTTATTTAGATGAACATTTGACAACACGATTTATCATTGGCGCTATTTGTATTTTTTCAGCGATTTTATTAGCTGAGATGCGTGGTAAAAGCAGTCATTAGCTTCACTTCATATGATTGTGCATGATGTTGTCGCGTGTGTAGGACGCTGCATAAAGTCTTGAGAGTTTCGTTGTGTTTGCTTGACATAGTTTTCCAATAGCCGCCACACGCCATGTTAGAACATAACGGCGGACCACGAACCCCATCACGCCTGCCGCCTCGCAATAACTATCAATAACAAAACCAGCACCTAAACGAAGGGCAGGATCGCCATCTAGCGGCAACACAGTCAACTTTTTACGTCTACCATTTTCATCAACCGCAACAGAATTATCATGTACGTAATCATCCACCTCTACCATTCGTTTGCATGGTTGGGTGTGATTCCTGATACCCTGGCACGTTAACATCAAATAAAATCTTGTCATCAAGCGTTCTAGAAAACCAATGACGCCTAAACTAAAAAATTTAAGTTGTTTAGGTTCCCACGGTTGCCAATTTTCATCATAAACTTGGTGGGCTTTGATCAAATCCTTCATATTAAAATGATGACCCACGGTAACGGTGCCTGGCTTAAAATCTTTTCTAAATTGTTCTAGCGCAGCAAGGGTTGTTTGATTTGGATTGCCAGTTTGAATTAATTGCTGATCATTGGTAATTGCTGCTTTCAATCCACTGAAATCATATTTGCTTTCTGGAAAGTCAAATCCATTGGGGAATTTTTCTTTTACGTGGTCTTCTGCAAACTGATGACCGTCTTTCAATTTGTCAAGATAAGCATCAAGATCTTTCTTCACAGCAAGGAGCATATCAACATCACTCGTGCCAAACAGAGCTTGATACGGCGACCAATCTTTAATGGTGCGTCGATTGCCATCTAAATCCATTGCGCCATCTTGCGTTGTTGTTTTGATGAAAAATAATTCCGGATGTGTTTTTGCTGCTGCCATCACCTTCTCTTTATCTTTTTCTGTGCCTTTTAATACATGGTTTAATAGTTTTCGTTTTTCTAATTCTGGTTTGAAAAAAGCATGAAATGTTGTACATGTTTCTGATAATGTCCGCATCACAGTAGTTGCATCTTCTTCAGAGCAGGCAGACGTAATCGATACACCTTCTGTTTTACCTTCGGGTATGCGCAATAAATCGCTTGGAAAATCGAGTAAAGACAATTCATCTGGATTGTTGACAATATCATTTCTGCTTTTTGTCATGGATGTGTCTCGTTTGTGGGTTGGCAGTGATTATTGACAGGGCTTAAAATGACTCAATAGACTGCTTTCCAAACTTAGTATTCATCTTCTTGATTACTTCCTTCTAAATATTGCATTGCCTGTTGTGCTAAATCATCTAAACCAATTTTAGCTTGACCAGAAATCATAAATACTTTGCCTTGCCAGTTCAGCCGTTTAACAATTGCTTGGCAATGTGCTTCACGCAATTCAGGAGCAATCAAATCAATTTTATTTAACACTAACCAGCGTTCTTTTTGCATTAAATCAGGACTAAAATTTTCAAGTTCTTGCGTGATGGATTTGACACTTTCAACCGGATCCGATTCATCAATTGGCGCGACATCGACAACGTGAAATAATAAACGAGTTCTTGCCACGTGTTTTAAAAATCGTATACCTAAACCAGCGCCTTCTGATGCACCTTCAATTAATCCTGGCAAATCTGCAACCACAAAACTGCGATAACGCGACACACTCACCACACCTAAATTGGGATGCAATGTTGTAAAAGGATAATCAGCAATTTTGGGACGCGCTGCTGACATCACACTAATTAATGTTGATTTACCTGCATTTGGCAAGCCAACTAATCCCACATCAGCAAGCACTTTTAATTCTAATCTTAAGTTACGTTTTTCGCCTGGCTGGCCGGGAATCGTGCGACGCGGAGAGCGATTCACACTACTTTTAAATCTTGCATTACCCACTCCGTGACGACCACCTTGCGCAACACAAGCTATTTGGCCTTCTTCAGCTAAATCAGCAATCAGCTCTCCAGTGTCATCGTCATAAACCATGGTACCAACTGGCACACGCAATGTGATGTCTTCACCGCCTTTGCCAGAGCAATTCATCCCACTACCGTTTTCACCATTTTGAGCTTTGTGTTCGCGAATGTAACGGTAATCAACTAATGTGTTAATGCTATTATCAGCCCGCAAATAAACACTGCCGCCATTGCCGCCATCACCACCATCTGGGCCGCCTAATGGCACAAATTTTTGTCGCAAAAAACTGCAAACACCATTACCACCTTTGCCTGCTTCTACATAGATAATTGCTTCATCAACAAATTTCATAAGTTACTCTCAATACTACTTTTACGTTTAGAGAACGTTTATTTAACTGTGTATAAAAATCATGTCATTCCCGCGAAGGCAGGAATCTATCTGAAAGAGATCCCCACTTTCGTGGGGATGACACTGTAAACGCTTTCACTTTTAGAGAACGTTTATTTAACTGCGTATAAAAATCATGTCATTCCCGCGAAGGCGGGAATCTATCTGAAAGAGATCCCCACTTTCGTGGGGATGACACTGTAAACGCTCTCACTTTTAGAGAACGTTTATTTAACTGTGTATAAAAATCATGTCATTCCCGCGAAGGCGGGAATCTATCTGAAAGAGATCCCC
>CAZKUQ010000055.1:0-12468 GCA_964555965.1 uncultured Coxiellaceae bacterium | reverse complement strand
GAAGTTTACCCCCGCGAAAGGCGGGGGCAGGAATGACAAGTCTTCTTAACCGAGATTCGCCTTTAAAGCAACGTCCCAGATATAACCATAAGAATCCTTGACGCGGGCTTTCTTATCTCCCCAAAATTCATCGTGAGGTTCTTCTAATGATTGGAAACCATTTGTTATTGCAGCAGAATAAACCGCATCAACATCGTCAACATATAGATAAAAAATGAATGATGGAGTTGTGTTGGTTGTTGCCGGCGATTTTCCGTCAAAACCAAAAGCGCCTTCTTGTGTTAACGTAAAATTGCTTCCTCTGTAACGTAATCGAGCAAAAAGAATGCGACCAGTATCATCTGGTAATTCAAATATAGGTACAATACCAAATACTTTTTCATAAAGATTACTTGCTTGTTTGACATCTGGAACCACTAACATGGCTGTTAACCAGTTCAATCCTGGCCAAGGATGAGGCCGGTTTTCAACGTTATCAAACCAATCAAGACGAGAAAATGAAATAGTTGTCATTATAAAAGTCTCCAATTTTTCATGTTTGCATGGCGCGGAAGGTTATCATGAACTTTATTATGCTGCATCGCAAATACTATTCACACTCTGAATTTTCATTTCTCGACTATTAACTAACAAGTCACTGCTACGAATCTAATCATTTTGAGTTAAAAACAATCAGTCAATATACTGATTGTATTTCACTGGAAATGAAACTAAAATCACCCGCTTTTTTAAGTTGGCTGACATTTACTATAAATTCGAGGAAAATTAGATATGAAAATAATTAAGTCAGGTATTGTTCTTGTGTTATCAACACTAAGCTTTCAAGCTTTTGCTGTCAATCCAACATTGGAAGTTAACTCGCTTGTGAAATGTGAAGAAGCTAGCTCATTGTCAAAAGCAGTCGATGAAATCAATCTTACGATTGGTAGTTGAGAACTTAGTACCCGCAGTTCCGCAGGTAGTTATATGCATATGAAAGATTATACTAGCTCACAACCTACTGTCACAAAACTCGACAACGGAAACGTTGCTGTTTGCGTTACGCTTACTAAAAAAAGCTAACACTAACTTCAATCACACCCACAACTATTATTAGGCCCTATATTCTGCAAACTTTCTAAGTTAGTTGGATATTGATCTCGTTTCCACCAATCAATTCCACCTATCAATTCTTTAACTTTGTACCCTAACTCAGCAAGTTTTAAAGCACCCTTGGTTGATGCATTACAACCTATACCATCGCAGTACGTGACATACAATGTGTCATAATTAAGTCGAGATTGAGCAGAATCTTTATTAATCGTTTTATAGGAGAAATTCACGGCGCCAGGAATATGTTCTCGTTTATATGCTTCTGCAGACCGAGCATCGATAACAACAATATTTTCTTTCTGCTGAATTGCTTGAGTTAAATCCCAAGAGTCGATTTCATACTGTAACTTACGTTTATAGTGTGCAATTTGATTAGCATCCATTGTATGAATTTGTTCACTCTCGGTGGATATTACTTTTGTCATATTGTCTCCGAACTGCATTATTAAAAGTTTCATTTGTCATAATAGTAAGCTTTTAAAATTTGTTTATCATTTTTTGTGTCATCTCTTGTAAATGGGTATTAATTAAATTCATGAATTGATCTTTTGCATGCCGCTCAATCCATGGTTCATGACCGCATTTATCAAGTAAAATAAAAGTAAAATTACTTATTACCTTCGCTAATGGCTCTTTTACACCTTGATAAGGATGAGGATCATAATCGCCATGAATAGCAACGACAGGGCATTTTATTTTTTTACCTAACGCTAATAATTCACTCGTTTCTCTCATTTTCGCAGCTTCTGGCCAAACACTTTTATATATGTGATATTGACCCTTCATTATTTCGTAATCACTCAATTTAATTGCATCAAATGAATCAACCTTTTCCATCAATTTACCAAACTGATAAAAGAGTTCATCTGATACGTCGTTATCTTCATTAAATATGGCCTCTAATTTTTTAAGTTGTATCTGTTTATCTTCAGATAATCTGCTTATCCTTGTCTCCATAATATTTTTCGCATATTTAGGATCAAAAAGACCACTACCAACCATTATTAATTTATTGACGAATTTTGGATAAGTTGCTGTAAAAATAAATCCGAGCATTGCACCCCATGAATGGCCTATTAATGTCACTGGTAGATCAGCATGTTGTTCAAGTGTTTTCTTAAGTTCTTCTATTTGTCCTGCAAGTGAATCTTTGGTTTGCAACGGCTCCAATATCCCGCATTCAGTCGATAACATTTGCGCTAACTCTTTTAATGTACCAGCACCACCAGGCCCGCCATGCAGCAATGCAACTTTGTAGGGTGATTTTCCATATATTCTGCAATTTGACATAAATTTTTACTCTTATGTTACGGAATCAAAAATACCAATTTCTTTCTCAGATAATGTTAATTTCTCGCATGAGAGATCAAGATCATGATAAGCCTTAAGGTGTTTCGCTTTAAAATCTTCAAAAGCGGCAATGTTGTCCCACTGATCAATCGTAATATATCGACAAAATATATTTTTATCTTTTAATAAAATAGTGCCATGATAATTCTCTGATTGATTAAATAATGTAGTCCATGTTCCTTGTGCATTATAATTTTTTTCAAATTCGTCAACATACGCTGGATAAACTTGAAATTCCCAAACAATGTAAATCATTTCTATACCCTTTTGGGTAAATAATTAAGTCCTAAATATTTAATCAACATTTTTCTAAAATACTTTTAAGTTATTGCCTGCGCTAACCAAGAATCAACCTCTCCAATACTGTCAAAAATAATATTAGCATCTGTTGGTACATGATGTTGCTTTGGAAAAATAATAAATTTAACAGACTTATGTTGTCTTTCCAGTGCTGTATATAATTCTTGTGACTGACTCAATGGCACACGTAAATCATTTTCACCATGCATAATAAGAAGAGGCGTTTGAATATTTTGTACATGCATAATGGGTGCACGCTCTAAGTATAATTTATTATTCTGCCAAAATGGTTCGCCTAAGTATCTTTCATAATAAGTTGGTAAATCACTTGTTCCTGAGAAAGAAATAAAGTCAGTATTGCCATCCCCTTCTACAGCTGCTTTAAATCGATTACTTTGACTAATTGCCCATGCGGTCATATAACCTCCAAAACTCCAACCACCAATTGCAAGATGTTTAGGATCAGCAATGCCTTTATTAATGAGATAATCAACACCCGTCATCACATCGCGATAATCTCCACCGCCAAAATCAGCATAATTTGCCAATCGAAATGACAATCCATAACCAGAGCTACCGCGTGGATTCGGTTGAAATACGACAAAACCTAAGCTTAATAAATTTTGCCAGCAAGTCGTTGGGTCTATCATTGTTCCATATTCATCGCATCCGCCTAAATAGCGTTGTTGCCAAATACCGGAGGGGCCGCCATGTACTGCCACATATAAAGGATATTTTTTATTCGCATCATAATTTTTTGGTGTTAATAATAAACCTTCAATATTTTTTCCATCTGAAGATGACCATTGAATTACTTTTGTATTTCCAAGTGTTAAATCTTTTTTTGTGTCATTCAAATGAGAAATTTGTGTTAATTGAAATGGCTCGACAGAACTTGTGAATGCTTCTGGTGCATTTGATACAGTTTCATAACCTAATCCAAACGCTGTATGACTTTGATTAAGTGATATGGTGAAAGGCTCGATAAAACCTTCAACATTTGATAATAATTTGGCAGGCTTAGAAGAATTAATATTCAATGCATAAATATAATATCCAATCGTTTTAAATGCATCTAACACTAATACATTCTCACTGTTAGAATTCCATCCTAAGATAGATGGATTTTGATCGAATGTATTTGATAAGCAATGTGTTTCTAAAGAAGATGTATTTGCAATACAAATTTGATTATTTAAATCAACATTATCATTTAATGGCTGTGCAAATTTTGCAGGTGAGAGATTAGTTGCAAAAGCAACCCATTTTCCATCTGGAGAATAATGTGGATCGACTCCAGTATGCTTATCTGTATAAGGTATTCTTTTAATTATACCATTTTCTAAGTTTAGTACGCTTAACTTATTTTCATTTGTATAAGCGGCTCCATCTCGTGGTTGATACGAAAATACAAGTGATTTATTATCAGGCGACCAATCAAAATCTGTCACACTAATGTCTGCATTTGTAATAGCCTTTACCAAATTTACATTGGTGATAGACACATTATACAATTGTGAGTTCTGGTAGTTTTTACTTTCATCAATAGGTTTATTGATAGTTGGTGTTGTCTTCTCGCTATTTGCTAAGAATGCGATGTTTTGGCTATTCGGTGATATTTTAAATACGCTGATATCTTGAGTAAATTCGTATAATTTCTTTTTAAGATTACTATTAGTATCAACAATCCAAATACTCTGAAATTTTTTTCCTGGCGCAAGATAAATTATCTTAGTTCCATCAGGTGAGTAATTAATTGATTCAATATCCTCAGTTCGAACAATCAGTTTTGTTTGATTTAATTTGTTTTTAATGTAAAGTGAATAAACCCATTTTTTGTCTTGTAATGAGGCATCAACACTGTATGTTACGTACGCTACTTCGCTACTATCAGGCGAAGGCAATACTTGAGCAATACGCACAAAATCTAATACATTTTTAGCCGAATAATTTTTAATATTTTCTTTAGCATTTACCATCTGTGCAATAAAGAATAAAACGAAAGATAGCATGATTATCTGCGTTTTTTTAATACTCATCTTAAATTTTTTCATCTATATTTACCTCTCATCATAATCACATCGGTATTTATCAATTTCTAAATATTGAAGAAGCTTCAATAAATGTTTTGATTAACGGGTGTTGTTGTCCACGCAACGCAGAGCGTTCAAACTGAAAAAGTGTTCCTATAAAAAACGGATGTGTATTAAGTTCAAACGCGCGCACCTGACCTTCAGAATCAAAACCAGTAAATTGATCCGTCGTACTAACGCGCGCATAACCAACTTTTATGACTCATACCCATGTTATTTTACTGTGAATTGTATATTATCTCGTTAAACGAATGCTATCAATCGCGCACAAGCCATTTACAAAAAGCACTCATAATTAGCTCACTTGGCAGCTCATCGGATGTAGCTTCACAGTCCGCCAAATTAGCGGGAATCGCTTTTTGATTCAAATAATTTATTTACATTCTATTGAATTTTTTCGAAAATGCTGATCGTTCGTAAAGAGATAATAATTTAGTTTGGATGCTATTTTGATACTTAGCAACCGCAAAAGTAGAATTAATACTTCCAATGTTATTGCTATCTTTCTTTAACGTAAATGTCACAATTCTTTGTCTAATACAAAAATTAAAGGAATACCTTTTATACCACAATCATCCAACACGTATTCTTTATGACGAATTTGGACTAAGCGATAGAAAAGAATTAAAAAATTTGATTGATAGAAATATACCTAAAATTAAAAAGTGTATCACTTTCTTCAAAACCATAGCAGAAAATGAAACTAATTCAAAAATTAAAGCAGATATCTTAGCTTCAGTTGCTGAGGATGAAGCTCGATTAGAAGACTTTGAGGAACATAAACCAAAATTTTTCGTATTCTAAACGGAAATAGCATTAGTCATGAGAATCATTCGGATTACCTTGGGTTCACAAAAATTGCGTCTCTTCTTCTTTTTGATTTAAATATTCAATGAGCACAGGCGGTTTGATAGTAAATAACAATGGACTTCTATCATGTCTTTCGATAGTCGATTTGTTGGTTCTGCTGTTTCCGTGTCAGTTGAAACAGGTAACGACTCTTCTATTGGATTTAAACCGTCGCTATCCTTAGTTACTTTGAATTGACCATCAAGGGGTCTGACCTGAATGGCACTAACTTAAGGAATAATTTTCAATAATACAAAGACATAACAATGAAAAACGCCTCCACTTAGTGTAAGTTTGCTTTCGCGAAAAAACAAACAAACTAAGGAAGGCGTTGTGACTACTAATACCAGAATTCGCGTTTATTCTGAAAAAAACTTTGAAGCCATCGCAAAACTTTCCACAGATTCTAAATCATTTCGCGACATCTTCTAACAATCCACAGAAACTGTGGATAAGTCTGTTAGTAACCTATCGAAAACTAACTTGAAATACGATAATTAATGGCTTTTCCTCTGAAGTCCAATTATTATACATAAGTAATATATTATTATTATTCAATTAGTTAAGCATTAGTTTTCTTATTAACTCATTGATTTAGATTTTTTATAATTAACTGAAGGTAATAATCACAAAAATGTGCACAACAAAAATTTATCAGTTGATAAGTTTTTTTGATACGTATCTTCAATTTGTGAACAGATGTTCAAAATAATGTATGAAAATTTTTTTGATTTCACAGAAAGTGCTACCGTTACCATAAATATCTCGCTATACTTTCGCGTCGAATTTGTAGGTTTTTTTTCTTCTGTCTCCTCGATTTAAAATTGATAAGGAATGGTTGAAGTATGGAAATGGCTAATGTCATCGGTCTCATTTTAATCTTTGGTCTAGTGTTGGTTTCCGCATTTTATCAACTATCGGCGTTCATTTGGTCATTGCTAATTGGTGTTGGATTAATCGGTGTAACAATTGCAGGGTTATTTTCACCTATTACACTGATAGTTGTTTGGTCGATTTATCTGATAGCAGCATTATTTACCAATTTAAATTTATTTCGGCAACAGTATGTCATTAAACCCGCGTTAAATTTTTTACAGCAACAAATGCCATCAATCAGTGCAACAGAACGTGAAGCACTAGAAGCAGGAAACACGTGGTGGGAAAAAGAATTATTTTCTGGTAGGCCAGAATGGAAAAAACTGTTTAATACGCCTAAACCAACTCTTAGCGATGATGAGCAGCAATTTTTAGATAATCAAGTCGAGCAATTATGTAACATGCTTGATGATTGGCAAGTTGTTTACGAAGAACGTGATTTACCAAAAAATGTTTGGGATTTTTTAAAGAAAGAAAAATTTTTTGGTATGGTGATTCCGAAACAATATGGGGGTTTAGGTTTTTCTGCATTAGCTCATTCAACTGTTGTCATGAAAATTGCAACGCGAAGTATTAGTACCGCTGTGAATACGATGGTTCCTAATTCACTTGGCCCAGCAGAATTATTACAACATTATGGAACAGAAGAACAAAAGTCATATTATTTACCAAAATTAGCAACTGGCGAAGAAATGCCTTGTTTTGCCTTAACCGCGCCAGAAGCAGGTTCGGATGCAGGATCTATTCCAGATAAAGGTATCGTGTGTCGCGGGCAACACAATGGCAAAGAAGTCATTGGTATCAAACTCAATTGGGATAAACGTTATATCACACTCGCACCGATTGCCACTGTATTAGGCTTAGCCTTTCAGTTATATGATCCAGATCATTTATTAGGTAACAAAGAAAATATTGGCATCACGCTTTGTTTATTGCCGACTTCGCATCCTGGTGTAGAAATTGGCACTCGTCATTATCCTATGCAACTTGCTTTCATGAATGGACCAACACGCGGTAAGGATGTGTTTATCCCACTAGAATGGGTGATTGGCGGTGAGAAAATGTTGGGACAAGGTTGGCGAATGTTAATGGAATGTCTTTCCATTGGCCGTTCAATTTCATTGCCAGCACTTTCGACTGCCTGCGGAAAAGTAACTTATCGCTACACAGGTGCCTATGCACGTCTACGTCGACAATTTAATACCTCCATTTCCTCATTTGAAGGAATCGAAGAAGCATTAGGCAATATTGCTGGTTACACCTATATGCTTGAAGCTTCGCGTTTAATGACAGCAGGTGCAGTAGATCTAAAAGTAAAACCATCGATTGCATCCGCCATTGCAAAATATCACATGACAGAAATGTCTCGTACAGTCATTAGTCATGCAATGGATATTCATGCTGGGCATATGATTCAATCAGGGCCCAGAAATTTCCTTGCCAATCTTTATATTGCATCACCCATTAGTATTACAGTGGAAGGAGCAAATATATTAACTCGCAATTTAATTATATTTGGTCAAGGCGCCGTGAGATGTCATCCTTATTTACTAAAAGAAGTTGAATTAATTTCGGCTGCCAATCCAAATATTAAAGAATTGGATCGTGTATTAATGTCACATGTTGGCTTCTTTGTTAGTAATTTGATTCGTAATATTGCTTATGGGTTAACAGGCGGACGTCTGATTTTTTCCTCAATTAAAAATAAACGAATTCGTCAATATCAAAAACAAATTACACGAATGAGTGCAGCGCTTGCTTTGTTAGCTGATACGAGTTTGATGTTATTAGGCGGCAGCCTCAAACGTCGTGAGCGAATTTCTGCACGATTAGGCGACATATTAAGCCAATTATATTTAGCTTCCGCAGTATTAAAATATTTTTATGACAATAATAAGCCAAATTCTGATGTTGATTATGTTTGTTGGAGTTTGCAAAATTGTTTGCAGAAAATCCAAATTGCTTGCGATGAATTATTCAATAATTTTCCAAACAAATGGATAGGCAAATCACTTAGTTGGATTATTTTTCCATTTGGTGCTGCTTATCTATATCCAAAAGATAAATTACATAAAGACATTGTCAAACCAATGCTAGAACCATCTGATTTTCGCAATCGTTTAACACAATATTGTTATGTGAGTGAAAAAGAAAATGAGCTGGGGTTTCGTTTAGAAAAAAGCTTGTCCATGATGTCAGTCATAGAACCATTATGGAAAAAGCTTATGCAAGCAGTTAAAAGCGGCGTTGTTTCGCAGAAATTAGATTGGCAAGAGAGATTGAATGCTGCGCAACAAGCGGGTGTGATTACTGCAGATGATGCGCGCCTTCTAAATGAATTTGAAATTTTGCGTTCAGAAGTAATTAAAGTAAATGAATTTTCATTCGATTTAAAACAAGTTATTGCTTAATGATAAGGAAGCGACTATGGCAGAAAATTTAACGTCTTCATTGCGCGATGTTTATATCGTTGATGGTGCGCGCACACCTTTTTTAAAAGCAAGAGGAAAGCCCGGGCCTTTTTCTGCATCTGATCTTGCAATCAATGCAGGTCGTGAACTTTTGCAAAGACAACCATTTTCTCCAAGCGAGATAAATGAAGTTGTCATCGGGTGCATGATGCCAAGCACAGAAGAAGCTAATATTGGCCGAGTCATTTCATTACGTTTAGGTTGCGGCAAAAATGTGCCAGCATGGACTGTGCAACGTAATTGTGCATCAGGGATGCAAGCATTAGATTCAGCAGCAAAAGATATTGCTTCAGGACGACATAATTTAGTGTTAGCTGGCGGCACAGAAGCTATGAGTCGTTCACCATTATTATTTAACGAGCAAATGGTGAATTGGATGGCAAAACTTGCTAGTGCAAAAGATTGGAAAGCAAAACTGACTGCTTATTCACAATTCCGTCCTTCATATTTAAAACCAGTCATAGCACTTTTACGCGGCTTAAATGATCCATTAGTAAATCTATCAATGGGACAAACAGCAGAGAATTTAGCCTACCGATTTAATATCACACGTGAACAAATGGATAGATTTGCATTAGAAAGCCATCAATATACAGCAGCAGCGCAAGATGAAAAACATCTTAAAGAAGTTGAAACTGCTTTTGCAACATCAGGTGAATTTTATTTAGCAGATGATGGTGTAAGACGCGATAGTTCAATGGAAAAATTAGCTACGCTCAAACCATTTTTCGATAAAAAATTTGGTAGTGTTACCCCGGGTAATAGTTCACAAGTATCTGATGGTGCAGCATTACTTTTATTAGCTAGCAAAGATGCCGTGCAAAAATATCGCTTGCCAGTGCTTGCTAAAATTGTGGATGTGCAATGGGCGGGCGTTGATCCGGCAGAAATGGGTCTTGGACCAGTTTATGCAGCCAACAAAATATTACAAAGTCAAAAACTGCAATTTGATAATATTGATTATTGGGAAATCAATGAAGCGTTTGCTGCCCAAGTATTAGGATGCACTTCCGCATGGGAAAGTGATGAATATTGCCGTCAAAATTTAGGTTTAGATCGCGCATTAGGAAAAATTGATCGTACAAAATTAAATGTAGATGGCGGTGCAATCGCGCTTGGACATCCAGTGGGTGCAAGTGGCGCACGTATTGTGCTGCATTTGGCTCAAGTATTACGTCGTCAAAATGCTAAAAAAGGAATTGCCACTATTTGTATTGGTGGTGGTCAAGGTGGTGCAGTGTTAATTGAAAATGTCTCAGGAGTGTAATATGTCAACGACACAACTTTACAAAAATTGGCGCCTTGAAACAGACACAGATAATATTCTGTGGCTTTATTTTGATAAAGCAAATTCAGCAGTTAATACGATGAATTACGATGTGATGGAAGAGTTGTCGCATATTGTTGATGTATTAGCAAACGACCAAAAACATAAAGGTGTAGTGCTCACATCCGGTAAAAAAACAGGTTTCATCGCGGGTGCAGATATTTCTGAATTTACAAAATTTAAAGATATCGAGCAATCTACGTGGGTGCTGACAGTCGGCCAACAAATTTTAAATAAGCTTGAATCATTAAAAATGCCAGTAGTGGCGATGATTGATGGTTTTTGTTTGGGCGGCGGTATGGAATTGGCACTAGCATGTCATTATCGTGTCGTCGAAGAAAGTTCAAAAACACGATTAGGATTGCCTGAGGTAAAATTGGGTATTCACCCTGGATGGGGTGGTACAGTTCGCATGCCGCGTTTGGTTGGCGCATTCGAAGGTTTAAATATGGTGTTATCAGGTCACACCATTAGCGGTAAAGCAGCTGCAAAAATTGGTATCGCTGATGTTGCTGTTCCAAGAAGGCAACTCGTGCATGCAGCAAAATACTATATATTAAATCAGCCTTCACGTCACAAACCAACTTTATTGCAATCACTTAGTAATCAAAAAATTGCTAGACAAATCATTAGCTATTTCCTGCGAAAAAAACTCAATCAAAAAATTAATCCGCAACATTATCCAGCACCATTCCATGCGCTAGATAATTGGGAATATGAAGGTGTTGATAACGATCAAGCTTATGCTCGTGAAGCAAAAAGTTGTGGGAAATTATTTTTTAGTGACACTTGTCAAAATTTAGTGCGAGTATTCTTCCTTCAAGAAAATTTAAAAGGATTAGCGAAAGAATCCAATTTTAATCCAACACATGTTCATGTGATTGGTGCTGGCACGATGGGCGGTGATATTGCTGCTTGGTGTGCATTACGAGGTTTCACGGTTACGTTACAAGATTTAGATCCTAAATATATTGCGCCAGCTATCAAACGTGCCAATGCTTTATTCAAAGATAAACTCAAAGAGAAATATCTCATTCAACGTGCAATGGATAATTTAATTCCTGATGTTAAAGGAAATGGTTTATCGAAAGCCGATGTCATTATTGAAGCGGTTGTTGAAGATGTGAATGTCAAACATAACATCTTCAAAATGATTGAAGCAAAAGCAAAACCAACAGCTATTTTAGCAACGAATACTTCCAGTATTCCGTTAGATGAAATCAATACGGTGCTCAATATGCCGCAACGATTAGTTGGTATTCACTTCTTTAATCCAGTTGCAAAAATGATGTTAGTTGAAGTGGTGAAAGGCAATAAAACGAGTCAAGAAGTGTTTGATAAAGCAATGGGCTTTGTTCGTAAGATTGATCGTCTCCCGTTACCAGTTAAAAGCAGTCCTGGATTTTTGGTTAATCGCATCTTAATGCCATACTTACTTGAAAGTGTTGAATTATTGAATGAAGGTGTTCCAGGTGATGTGATTGATAAAGCCATGACTGATTTTGGTATGCCAATGGGACCAATTACATTGGCAGATACAGTGGGATTAGATGTTTGCTTATCAGTTGCAAAATATCTTAGCCAATATTTCAACTCGCCAATTCCAGAAAAATTAATTGAGCTGGTGCAACAAAAAAAATTGGGTAGAAAAACTGGTGAAGGGTTTTATAAATATGACAAAAAAGGCAAGCAGATTAAAAAGCCACTTAGTCAATATGACAAACCGCTTACCACTATTTCAGATCGACTTGTGTTGCGCATGTTAAATGAAGCGTTTGCTTGCTTACGCGAAGGTGTTGTGGCTGATGGTGATTTACTTGATGCGGGCATGATCTTTGGTACAGGATTTGCGCCATTTAGAGGCGGCCCGATTCACTATGCTAAATCACAAGGCATTCATGAGCTGTATCAGCAATTTGTGCTGCAGCAACAAGCGCGTGGCGGAAAACCAGAAACAAACAATGCTTGGGATACGATTGTCGCGTAGTTATTTATTTTTCTATGATGTTGTTCAACAAAATTGTCATTCCGTGCGTATGCACGGAATCTACGTAATGAAATCTATACAAAAGTAGATCCCGCGCCTGCGCGCACTAGTGTCCGGGAAAAA
>CAZKUQ010000054.1:9956-12600 GCA_964555965.1 uncultured Coxiellaceae bacterium | reverse complement strand
GACATTCGAATTTTGGCAAAATTGGGCATGCAAATTCTTTAAATTAATACACTGATTCAACCATTTTATTTTCGCTATTATCATCAACAGATGATGGATCATAAGGATGACCAGGATAATCTTGATCATTTTCTTGATTAACATAGGCAGGCGTTTCATCCGATGCAGCTGCTTTTTCTGGCGTAAATTTCTCCATGAAATATTCGTAAATCGCATTGCTATCATCACCTGTCACATGTTTGCCATTGTAAGGATTGATGCGCATGCTCACAATGCCAGGCGGCTGTTGCAACGAATGCGAAGATTTACCTTTCAATGCTGATTGCATGAATTGAATCCACATGGGAAGTGCTGCTTGTGAACCATATTCATGCAGCGATTGCGGTTGATCGAAACCCATCCAGCTAACCGCAACTAAATCAGGATGATAACCAGCAAACCAAGCATCAACTTGATTTTGTGTTGTACCTGTTTTACCAGCAATGTCATCACGATTAAGTGATTTTGCTAACCTCGCTGTACCACTTTGAATAACATCATGCAGCGCAGAATTAATTAAAAAGGCATTTTCTTCTGAAATTACACGCGGTGCGGCTGCCACCTCTTTAGAACAATTATTTTTGCAAACCTCAAGCGGTCTTGCTTGATAAATCAGTTGATCTTGCGAATTATGAATCGTATCGATAATGAATGGGACAACTTTCATGCCGCCATTGGCAAATACAGAATAAGCTTGTGCCATTTGTAATGGTGTAACAAGTGCCGTACCTAATGCCAGTGATAATCCTGGTGGTAATTGTGAACGTGCAAAACCAAACTTTTGCACATAATTCGTTGTGTACGATAATCCTGATAATGCTAATAATCGAATGGTGGCAAGATTGCGTGATTCAGTAATTGCGATACGCAAACGTGTTGGCCCATAAAATTTGCGTTCATGATTTTGTGGCCGCCACAAGCTGTTATCCGTGGGATTTTCAACGACAATCGGCGCATCATTGATGATGGTTGCGAGCGTATAACCTTTTTCAAATGCCGCTGAAAAAACAAATGGCTTAAAACTAGAACCCGGTTGGCGTTGTGCATGAGTGATGCGATTAAATTTACTCGTTTGATAATCAAATCCACCCACCATGCTGAGAATGGCGCCATTTAATGGATTAATGGCAACCAATCCCGCTTCTGCTTTTGGTAATTGTGCTAATTGATAACCAGTTGGCGTGGAGATGATACGCACCACATCACCTGGCTTAACAATTTGCGCAGCGCGAGTTGGTTTTGCACCAAGATAGTCGGCATTGATTTGTTTGCGTGCCCAAGAAAGTCCATTCCAATTAATAATGGTGAGATCACCATCAGCGCGCAAAACAGTAATGGTTTTGTTTGTCATTTCAATGACAGCGGCAGGTTCAAGCCCATTAATGATAGGAATTTTTTTAAGTTTTTGCTCCCAATCATTCATGCTATCTAGCGATGGCATGCCGAAATTTTGTTCTGGACCACGATAACCATGACGCTGATCATAAGCTAATAGATTATCGCGAACGGCAATGCTCGCATCATTTTGTAAACGGCTGTCGATGGTGGTATAAACTTTGAAACCATCGGTATAAATGCTGTCACCATACATTTGCTCAAGTTGTTCACGCACTAATTCAGCGGCATAAGGCGCTTTAATTTCTGTTGGCAATTCATGATAACTCGCATCAATTGGTGTATTCATTGCTTTATGGTAAGTCGCATCATCGATGTAACCTTCTTCATGCATGCGCGTAATCACATGATTACGTCGTCTTAATGCAGCTTCTTTATTAGCGATGGGATTAAGTGTTGATGGCGCTTTTGGCAGGCCTGCCAGCATGGCAAGTTGATCGAGGCGAAGTTCATTTAAATGTTTACCATAATAAACTTGCGATGCCGCTTCGACGCCATAAGCACGATTGCCGAAGAAAACTTTATTTAAATAAAGTTCGAGAATTTTTTGTTTGGATAAGCGGCTTTCAATTTTAATCGCGAGCAAAATTTCACGTAATTTACGTGCGAAAGTTTTGCGGCGTGTGAGATAAAAACCACGCGCCACTTGCATGGTGATCGTGCTGCCGCCTTGCAATTTGCGGCCAGTTAAAACGAGTTGCACGGCAGCGCGGCCAAGGCCTGGTATATCAACACCAGCGTGCTGAAAATAACGTTGATCTTCTGTCGCAAGCACGGCTTGAATGAGCGGTGTTGGAATTTGAGCATAAGGAACCGGTACACGACGTTTTTCACCAAATGTTGCAATGAGCTTGTTATCTTTAGTAAAAACTTGCAGCGGAACTTGTAATTGCACGGTATTCAATGCGTTAATATCAGGCAATTCATACTCGATGTAATAAAGTAAACCCGCAACAAGCACACCGCACGTGGCGAGTGTCATGATAATGATTTTGCGAATAAGACCAAAAAACCGATTCATAGTAAAAAGTCTTGCATTTTAAAGGGCGTCAAGTATATTAACAATCTTCGTGTTTGCGCAACCTTTCTAGCTGCTTTAACTTTCCCATTCTATCAGTTTTTATACAGTTCTAAACAATTTCGTTATTCTTTTTCAAATTTTCTCTCAAAGGATGAATAAAAATGAGTATTTTTCCATTACTTACCCCGA
>CAZKUQ010000054.1:0-9856 GCA_964555965.1 uncultured Coxiellaceae bacterium | reverse complement strand
AAATTTTCTCTCAAAGGATGAATAAAAATGAGTATTTTTCCATTACTTACCCCGATTTTTGTTGGGTTAGATGTCCAATTGGACGGCATTTTTCTCGTTGCAGCTAGAAAGCATTGGCACAGTTTTTGTATCGAGAAAGTAGCTTGGACAGCCTTGCCAGAAGGAGTATGGACAGATGGGCGAATTAGAAAATGGGAGATTTTTCGCGAAATAATTGCTGACTTGGTGCAAGAAAATCATTTACAAGGCACGATAGCGAGCCTGTGTTTACCCATGCAAATGGTGCGGGTGAAACAAATTCAAGTGCCAACAGGCGTTAGTGATGAGGCTATTCGTGCTGAAATTTTTTCTGCATTGGAACGTGATTTTCCAGGCATGAAAGATGTATTAAGCATTGATTTTACCGTGCTGGCGCATACATCTGATGCTTATCAAACTGTGTCATTTGTAGCTGCTCGGCAAGATTATTTGATGGAATATACCGAGGTTGCGCAGGCAGCTGGATTAAATGTGAAAGTAATGGATGTTGATTTATATTCATTGCAACGGCTATTAAAAAAATTGATGCCAATGCCTGAAAAAAAGCAAAAATATCTCGCATTATATTTCATGGCATCATCGGCAATCGTCTTTGGATTTGATCAAAAAGATATTTTGTTTTATCAACAATGGGATATTATTCTCACGCCATCTACCTTATCGTTATTAAAAAAATATATTGATGATCTTGTCTTGGCACGCAATTTTTCATCATTCACATTAGTGGTAATAGGCACAAATGAACATGCTGATATCATTCGTGATGAGGCGAATTTGTGGGGTTTTTCCTGCGTATTTCCACCTTTTTTATCGCAAATAACCTATCAAAATCCACAACTAAAAATTGATTTGCAACAGAAAAATTTCCTGTTAGCCATGAGCTTAATTCAACGGGAGATGCCGCATTGGACATGATCAATTTGCTTCCATGGCGTGAAAAAAAATTCAACTATGAGCGTCGATTTTTATTAAAAATATCACTGATTTTAAGTGGTTTCATCCTCATTTTTAGCCTCATTTTTCACGCAACTATCACGCAAAAAATTACAAAAATTGATGAAAAAATTGCGTTAATAAATGAAAAAATTAACGCATTTTCTGCGCGATCTGGCATGAAAAATTCGGATGAAAATGCAGTCATTTCAGCTATTCAAAACAGACGAAATTTGGCAAAAAGAGGCCTCATATATTTTCAATTATTAGAAAAATTTAATACCGAAAATATTTGTTTAGAAAAAATTGATCGACAAGAACAAGTCTTAACATTCAGTGGTAAAGTTCATTCGGCAGCTTATTTATCGGAATTTTTAACGAATTGGAAGATTGGTAATGTGTTTTCTTATATTCAAATTGATTCACTCGAAGAGCAAACGGGTTCTTCTTCATTAACATTCAAATTTCGCGCGTTTGAGAGTTCAAAGGAATAAATAACATGATCACCATTTTATATCGCTATCGATGGCTATATGGGTTGATATTATTTTTAATATTATTACTATTTGCTTTTGCATTTGATTTACAGCCACAAGAAAAATTTTTAACAGATAAAAAAGAAGCATTGCATTAGCTTGATCAGCAATATCAACTGCTGAGCACAAAAAAAATAGCTAATCCACACAATGAACTTCAATATCGTTTGCAAGATTTATCGACACAAACAACGACGTTTTTTGCTTTGCTCAACCAACCTGCTATCACCATTTATTCAGCCGAATTAAGCAAATCAATGCAAGTTGCAGGCTTAATGGCGCAGCCTGTTCATGTGGTTTTGCAAGGTAAATATCAATCATTACGTCAATTGTTTTGGCAATTTGCCAAGCAGCCAATGTTAATTTCAATCAACCATTTTTCAATTGAACAATTGGCAAAAAAACAATTTCAACTAACATTGAATGTATTGTTGTTTAATGTGCTTATTTTTAATTCTATCTATCATCCGTTATCGTTTAATGAACGCAGTGCCCCTTTTTGCTTAATGGAAAATCATGGATCGTTGCATCACGATCAAGATAACAATCAACTACAAAAAACTTCATTAAATACGATTAACATGGTTGGATTTATGCAAAATCAAGCGCAAACACAAGCATTACTTTGGCTGCCATCGCATAAGATTGTTGCAGTCAAAATCGGTGATGTGATTGCCAAAGAACGCTGGCTAGTGACTAATATTCAAAAAAATTTTGTGCAAGTCGTATTGGGTCAACAGCAACAAAAAATAAAAATGAAAGGATAATTCATGTTGGTGCGGATTTTGTTATTGCTAATCATGCTTTTCAGTATGCAATTTGCTTTTGCGAATGACACAACCATGTCGCTTAAATTGCAAGATGCCAATTTGGCCGATGTGATTCGACAAATGGCGCGTTGGCTGTCATTAAATGTGATTGTTAGTTCTGCCATTCAAGGAACAGCATCGATTGAGCTAAATCATGCTTCTTCAAATGCTGCATTTGATTTGCTTTTAGCAGCGCATGATTTAGGCAAGTGGCAATATGGAAACATTATTTATATTGCGCCGCGCGATGAATTGATAAAACGACGTCAAGATCAACTGAAATGGCAAGAATTATCGGATGAAGCAGCTCCGCTTGAGTCACAAAGTTGGCAGTTGCATTATGCAAAAGCACAAGATATTTTCGCTATGTTAGAAGGTGATCGCGCATCACTTTTTTCTAAGCGCGGACATGCTCGAATTGATGCACGCACGAATGTCATTTTTGCCGAAGATATCCATGAGCGTATTGCGATCATTGCGCGATTGATTCATCAACTCGATGTTCCTGTGCAGCAAATTTTAATTTCTGCTCGTTTGGTGAGTGTCGATAGTGATTATGAACGGGAATTGGGCGTCATATTTGGTGTAAAGGTAAAGTTGTCATCAAATGAACAAAACAATAATCTTAAGCTTGCAGCGAATGAAATCGGTGGTTACAGTTTAGCAGTTGCTAGACTAGCGGATGGTTCATTGTTAGATGTGAAATTATCGGCGCTAGAAAAGGCGGGTCATGCGAATTTAATTTCAAATCCAAGTCTTTTTACTGCCAATCAACAGTTAGCCGCGATAGAATCAGGTGAAGAAGTGCCCTATCAAGAACAAAGCGAAAATGGCGGCACAGCGGTGACTTTTAAAAAAGCAGTATTAGGATTAAAAGTGACACCACAAATTTTGCCTAAAAATCGTGTATTATTACAATTGCAAATTAACCAAGATCGTCCTAGCAATCGTATGGTGCAAGGTGTGCCAACTATCACGACACGACAAATGATAACTAACGTGTTGGTAAAAAATGGCGAAACGATTGTGTTGGGCGGTATTTATGAAACAAATAGAGAAAATGGTGAACAACGATTGCCATTTCTCAGTCAGATACCATTCATTGGTGAGTTGTTTAGTGAGCGGATGACGCGAGAAAATAAACGCGAATTACTTATTTTTGTAACACCAACCATTATGATGTGAAAGATGAGTACAGGAAAAAATAATATTTTTTTAGTGGGGCCAATGGGCGCAGGTAAAACCAGCGTGGGGCGTTATTTGGCAAAAAAATTAAATAAAGATTTTTATGATTCAGATGAAGAAATCGAAAATCGTATGGGCGTGAGTTTAAGTTGGATTTTTGATCTTGAAGGAATGGCTGGTTTTAGACAACGTGAAATGAAAGTAATTGATGAATTAAGTCAATTACACAATATTGTTTTATCAACCGGTGGTGGTTGTGTTGAAACACCGGAAGTGCGTGAATTTTTACGTCAGCGCGGTACGGTAATTTATATGGAAGTGTCGCTTGAGACACAATTGAATCGTCTCAAGCGCGATAAAAAACGTCCGCTATTGCAAGGTGATAATCCGCAAGAAGTGTTGATTCGATTGTGGGAAGAGCGTGAACCGTTTTATGAAAATATTGCTGATTTCACGGTGATAACGGATAAACGCTCCGTTCATGATGTGTGTGAAGATATTTTGTCTTGGCTTGGTGCTGCTGGAAAGTGATTTCATCAAGAGGTTTTATTATTTGGTAGCGCGGATTAGGCGTTTTTTGCCGTAATCCGCCGAAACTTAAATCAAAATTTTCTGAAACGCAATCACATTACCTTTGATCACTTCGGGTGAATGATCTATATCGATAATGCCATCACCACCAATTGATGCCGCTAGTTTTTTCATCATGTCATGAACCGTATCATTGCTGCGTTGCATGCCAAGTAAATTGGTTTTTGAAACGGTAGCAACACCTATTACCCGATAAGCAGTGTGCGGTGATTTTTCATTAGTATAAAACGCAATATTTTGTGGGTTTTTTGTCGGATATTTTTCATTAGTTATTTTGACAATATCTTCGCGATTAATAAAATTGGAAGCCATTTGTGTGGGGGATTTTCCAGTGCTGCAAGCGCTTAATAGAAAAGCAGCAGCGATTGTAAGTAGTGTTGTCCGTGACATTCTCATCGCTTTTTCCTTAAATTAATATTCCATTGGCGTGACAAATGATCGATTTTTTTAAATTTATCCTATTGGATGACAAGAATAAAGACAAGATTAGGTCATTTAATGTTCTGTGTACAGCGACTCGATCACATGATTGGCATGCGTGGCAATAAAACCAGTAAAATAATCGCTCCATAAATTTGGTTTATTACTAACATTAGAATATCGCCAAACAAATTCGACAAATCCAGTGGGTATGTCAATATTGCCATCTGCAAGTGATACAGTTTCAGAAATTCCAAGTGTTGAGCTTTGTGCGATACCAGTATGTTTTCCACCTTTAATGATGCCGCCATCGGGATTTAAAGCTAATTTTGCTTCGGTTTTGATAAATTCATTAAAATGTTCAAGATCATTAAAATAAGGATGAAGATGTACAGAAATCGTGAAATGATTTGGTCTGCGACCAAAAATTAAAACCCAAGCAAGCAGCTCATTAAACTCTTGTACCGCACGAAATTCGTTAATAGTTGGTAAGGGCCAATCTCTGCCGCAAAAATAATTTAAAATAATATCAATTATTTTTTTACTAACATTTGCATCATTTAACGAAGTTAAAAAATCACGAATTTCTTCTTGAGGAGAATGTTGTGTCTGTTGCGCATATTTTTCGATAATTTTTTTAATTTCGCTTGGCAATTCATGTAAACGAAAATCAGCGACAACTACTTGTGGTAATACTTGATCAGCTAATTGTTGAGCGCTATTTTTTTCTGCCAGCCAAACAAAATCATTTTGTTTGTCAGGTAAATATCCTTGCCCGCGCGTTTCATAACCAAGCAATGTAAATATGTCTTTAAGCTGAGGGATGCCGCTATGAAGACCTGGGAGATCAATAATCGCAAAATGGTCTAGTGCTAACGGCGAAATATTTTTGCGAGCGAGTGCTTCTTCAATGATTTTGATGTGAGGAGTCGTTACGTGATAACGCTCCCAAAGATTTTTTATAATATGTTGTCGAATTTGCGATAGCATAACATTCGTTCCACTATATGAGCTTCAACCGCGCGCTCATTATACTGATTTTTGTCGCGTAATCACCATTCTTCCAGCTTCCAAACTTGATAAGCCGGTTCTTCGTAGGGGTGTGCGCTTTTTAGAGCGGTCATCACTGCATGAATGTGTGCATTATCACAAACCATTTCTATTTTGTATTCACTTATTTTTTCCAACATTCCTTGTTCACCAATAAAACTATGACTGCCTTCAAGCGGCATGAATTGACCTTCACCTAATACTTGCCATGCGCAGCATGCGTAATGACCAATTTTTCCTGCGCCTGCAGCAAACATCGCGTTTTTAACTTCTTCTGCATGCGTCACAGGTGCGTAGAAACAAATTTTATACATAAGCTAAGCCTTTCGTAATTTTTCTTTACTTTCTGAATAGTGAAGTTTACATTAATTAGATATCTTTCTACTATGCTCATTCAAAGTTTACTTGCGAATTTTTATCCCATCGGAAAGTCAGATGTAAGGTTTTTTATATCCATGGATATCATGGACGTGTGTTTTTTCGGATTTTTTATTTCAAGGAGATGTACATGAAAGTGAATCAAAAACGTTTTGTTTTATCGAGTCTATTTTTT
Organism: uncultured Coxiellaceae bacterium; assembly: GCA_964555965.1. Lineage (GTDB taxonomy): Bacteria > Pseudomonadota > Gammaproteobacteria > DSM-16500 > DSM-16500 > Aquicella. The sequence goes on along the minus strand of CAZKUQ010000054.1, from coordinate 3,740 downwards.
ATCGGTTTACCTTTAGCTTATGGTCCTGCGGTTTTGGCAGCAAAACCAGTTGATCTTTCTCATCAAAATATTTCTATTTTGCAATCTTTTACCTCACCAGGCTTAGCTGCTGGAAAAACGAATGTTGAAGAAATTAATCGCTCAGTTGATTTTAATCAAACATTACATATTCGTGTGCAACAAACTTATGCTGGTTTCCCAATTTGGGGTGGCGATGCGATTGTGCATATTCCACATGGTGCAACATTGCAAAATGCTAAATCTTTAAAAAGTGCATTAATGGGTGCAAAAGATAGCTCAATGACAGGAACATTTTATCAAGATCTTCAATCAGATCTTGCGAATACACCTTCATCTGCATTAACAAAAGCGCAAGCACAAAAAGCACTGAATCATGTTGTTGGTAACTATCAACAAAAAATTGGTGTAAAAGTGTCTGTGAAAGATCAACAAACGTCATTAATTGTTTTTATCGATAAATTTAATAAAGCACACTGGGCTTATCAAGTTAGTTTCTACATGGATCCAATTAAGCAAGGTGCTATCCCATCTAAACCAGTCGCCATTGTTGATGCACAAACTTTCCAGGTTTATGCAGAATGGAATGATATTCAAACACTCGATGATAATGCGTCGGATGTATTTGGCGGCGGCTTTGGCGGTAACAAAAAAATGGGCAAAATAAGCTATGATGGTTTACCGGGTGATTTGCATTTAGATAAATTTAAAATTACTCGCGATGATCAAAAGAAATCTTGCTTAATGAAAAACGCTGATGTCACTGTTAAAAATTATCGAAATGGCGGTAATGTCATGTCATTTGCATGTGATGCAGTTGATCCAAACCATAATAATATCTATTGGAGCGGTGATGTTGATGCAGTTAACGATGGCTACTCACCAATGGATGATGCGATGTTAGATGGTGTGGTATTAAAAGGCATGTATCAAGATTGGTATGGAGTACCAGTGTTAACTGAAAATGGCAAACCAATGATGTTAAACATGGTTGTGCATGCGCAAATGGATAATGCTTATTGGGATGGTCGTCAAATGACATTTGGTGATGGTATCAACATGTTTTATCCGTTGACATCTCTTGGTGTTGGCGCACATGAAGTGAGCCATGGTTTTACACAACAACATTCTAATCTAGCCTACTATAGTCAATCAGGTGGTATGAACGAAGCATTCTCTGATATGGCAGCGCAAGGTGCTGAAGTGTATGCTTACAACAAAAATAGCTGGCAAATTGGCCCAGAAATTTTCAAGAAAGAAGGTCAAGCGCTTCGTTACATGGATCAACCAAGCAAAGATTGCCGTGGTAAATCACCGGGTGACTGGTGTTCGATTGATACAACTGATCAATATTATGAAGGTTTAGATGTGCACTTTAGCAGTGGTATCTTCAATCGTGCCTTCTATTTAATTGCGAAAGGCTTCGGTGGTGGAAGTGAGACTATCCCAACAACGGCAACCAAAAAAGCATTTGATGTGATGGTAAAAGCTAACCAAAACTATTGGACGAAAAATGTTACTTTCGCCCAAGGTGCTTGTGGTGTGATCAAGGCAACAAATGATTATGCTGCTAAGGACCCGAGCTATGATGTGAATGTTGTAAAAACAGCATTCAAAACTGTTGGTGTTGATACCAGCAAGTGCTAGTTTTTCATCTAGTTCTCACAAAAAACCCGGGTTTAGCCCGGGTTTTTTTATCTATTCATTTGTAACATTGATTTTCAAACATGTTTCCCAAATCCCTCTTGACTGAAAAATGAAACTAGTATTAGAGTGAATGAATTCTTGTCACAAATGCAAAAAACATTTGGGTCAAAATTTTAGCTACTCACTTTGTGTCATTTCTAAATAACTCGATCAAGGATTAGATCGCTCATCATTAACATGATGTGGCATGAATTTATTTACTATATTAACGAGCAGTTGGAGAAAAATAATGTCAAATAAACTATTCAGGCTTGCAGTTGCTCCTGTATTACTTGGTGCATGCTATTCTGCTTTTGCAGCAAAGCCAGTTGATCTCAATACGCAAGATATTTCTGTACTCAAGCCATTTATTTCCGTGCCTTCTTTAAAAGCGTCAGCAGATGGTTCGATATCAGCTGATAAGTTAGTCGAAAAAAAACGTAATACAGACTTTAATCAAACATTACACATTCGCGTTCAGCAAACACACGCAGGTTATCCAGTATTTGGGGCGGATGCGATTGTTCATATTCCAAATGCCGATCGTTCCAAAGCCTCTTTAATGAATCTTGTGGCTGTTCCTAACAAAGCTAACATCACAATGGATGGCACCATTTATCAAGATCTCGCTTCTGATTTAGCGAATACGCCTGCGGTTGTGTTTAGTAAAGAACAAGCGCAAAAAGTATTGGGTTATGCATTAGCATTAGCGGAAAAAAAATTTGGTAGAACGGATGCAGAAGATAAACAAAATCAGTTAATGGTGTATGTCGATCAAAATAACAAAGCACATTGGGCATTTCGCACAACTTTCTATTTCAAATCAACTACCAAATCTTCACCGCAAGCACCGGTTTATATTATTGATGCAATGAGATTTAATGTTTATAAAGAATGGAATGATGTTCAATCACTAGATTCAACCTATGCTGGTGGTTTAGGCGGTAATTATAAAGGTAAATTAATTTATGATGGGCTTAAAGGAAATCTTGATAAGTTCGCCATTGAGCGTGATGCAGCTAAAAAAACTTGTTATCTCCGTAATATTGATGCAGAGGTGCGTGATGCGCGCAATAATGAAAATGTCGTTAACTTCCGTTGTGACACAACTAGTTATGAGCATAACAATGTTTTCTGGGATGCCAGCTTAGATCAAGTGAATGGCGGATATTCACCAAGCAATGATGCTTTATACAATGGTTCTGTGGTGAAAGAATTATATAAACAATGGTATCAGCGAGAAATGTTGGTGAATAATGATGGTTCTCCAATGAAGTTAGTGTTAATTACTCATCAACCTGATGATAATGGTAACGGCTGGGAAAATGCAGTATGGGATGGGAAGAATAGTCAAATTTATTTGGGTGATGGCGCTGAAACCTTTTATCCATTGACATCGCTCGATGTGATTGCACATGAAGTGAGTCACGGATTTACTAAGCAACATTCAAATCTAATTTATGAAAGCCAGTCAGGCGGCATGAATGAATCATTCTCTGATATGGCAGCTCAAGCAGCGGAATCATTTGCTTTGAGTAAGCCAACATGGATGATTGGTTCCGAAATTACTAAGAATGGCGGTGCGCTGCGATATATGGATCACCCAAGTAAAGATTGTGCAGGTGGTGTTCGAGGCAACTGCTCAATTGATAATGTGTATAACTATACCGAACGTTTAAATGTTCATAACACTAGTGGTATTTATAATCGCGCATTTTATGTGTTGGCTAATTCTTCTGGCTGGAATGTCAAGAAAGCATTTGCTGTGATGGTAAAGGCTAACTCAGATTATTGGATGCCAAGTGTTACTTTCAAAAAAGGTGCTTGTGGTGTGTTGAAAGCAACTTTTGATTATCAACGTAAAACCAGCAAAGCTGAATATAATGAAGAAGCTGTTGTGAAGGCATTTGAGGATGTTGGTATTGTTGGGTTAGATACGTGTATGCTTGATGTTAAAAAAGCTTAAATTAAGCTTGTAACTCACAGAGTAACCCGGACATAAAAAGCATGTAGGGCTCATGAATCGTAGCGCGGAC